>DATAEJ010000136.1:0-12624 GCA_036258095.1 Candidatus Angelobacter sp.
CGGCCTACTCATGGATCACACCATGTTTGAGCCGCAGCGGGCCGCCTTCGAAAAGCGCTATCGCGTGATTGCCTACGATCATCGCGGACAGGGCCAGTCGCCCGATCCCGGTTATGGGCACGACATGGACATGCTGGCCAAAGATGCGGCCACGCTGATCCAGGCCTTAAACGTTGGCCCGTGCCATTTCGCTGGGCTCTCGATGGGTGGTTTTGTGGGCATGCGACTGGCTTCGAGGCGTCGCGAGTTGGTGAAAACGCTCACCCTCATGAACACCGGAGCGGACCCGGAACCGAAACGCAGCCGGCGGGAGTACGGCTTCCTTGCTCAGCTGTCGCGGTTCGTCGGACTGAGGCCGTTTGTGGGCACCGCAATGAAAGCCCTGTTCGGTCGCAGCGCACGTGAATCCAATGATCCGGCGACGCAAGCCATGCTTGCCGAGTGGCGGGCAAAGCTGGGTTCTCGCCCAAAGAACATCGTCAATTCACTCCTTGCCGTGATGAACCGGCCGAAGTTTTCCGCGGATGACCTTGCGCTGATTCGCTGCCCTACACTGGTCATCGCCGGGGCGGAAGACACGGCACAGCCTCCGTTTCGAGGAGAGCGCGTTGCAAGCGCAATCCCAAACGCCCGGATGGTCACCATTCCCGGCTGCGGACATTCGAGTTCTCTGGAAGCGCCGGAAGCAGTGATCAGCGCCATGCAGGAGCTGGTCGGCAGTGCAGCTGCGGCTGGTAGCTAGGCTAGAAGCTCCAGGCTAGAAGCTGGGCCAATCGGTTCTGTCGCTGAGATATAATCAACGGCCATGAAACCCCCATTTGCACGCCGACTGCTATCCTTTGCCATGATCAATGTGTTTGTTGCCGCCCAGGTGTGGGCCACCTGCGGCGGTGGGGGTGGCGGTGGCATGGGTGGCATGAGCGGCGGCTCAGTGCCGCAGGTTTACGTGGTGCCGTGGAAGCTGATCCAGCCCACTGACCAGATCAAAGAAGGACTTGCTGTTTATTGGTTTCCTGCAAGCGCCGAAGAAGTAAACAAGTCCAGCCTGCGTGAATCGCGCACGCTCCAGGTATATGCCCAGCAGTGCATCACCATGGGTCTCGCAGATGCGCGGACATCTCTGGGGCAGAAGTTCGTGCCTGATGGGAAGCTACCCGTCGCCATGATCGTCCAGCCGGACGGAACCGTGGTGGCCAAGCTGGACTCGAAAGATGGCAAGCTTCGCGTGGGTGATTTGGAAAAGCTCGTGGATACCGAGATGAAGAAGCGCGAGGCCTCTCTTAAAGAAAAGATGGAGAGCGCCAAGGGCAAGGAAAAGTCCGGGGACAAGGAAGGCGCGATCTCTGAGCTGCGCGCAGTTTACGACCAGAAATGCATGTTCCCCAGTCGCGCCAAGGATGCCAAGAAAGAACTGAAAAAGCTTGGCGTTGAGGTTGCGGACTTGCCGGCGGCACCGAGCCTTGATCCAGCCGTAACGGCGAAAATTGAGAAGACCATGCGCGCCGGTCTCAAAGCCGAAGATGCCGCTCGCTACACTGAAGCTGAGCGTCTCTACAAGGCTGCGCATGAAGTTGATCCGGCCGATCCCACTCCGCTACGTTTCCTGGGTGAACTCTACCGCCATCACATTGGCGACTGGGCGCAGGCCCGGCAGGTATTTGAGAGCATTCTGGCAATGCCGGCCGACCCAATGTCCCGCGCTGTCGCGCTGCACGGACTGGGCAAGATGACGATCCACGAAGGAGAGTTCAAAAAGGGACTCCACCTGATGGAAGCGTCAGTCGACGAGTTCCCGCTCGCGCTGGCTTATCGCAACCTGGCGGTTTACTGGAACAGCGAAGGCGATCGTGTAAAGGCCGACGAGTACACGAAGCTCGCGCTCAAGCTCGATCCTAAAGATCCTTACAACCTCATCTTTGCGGCTGCATTTGAAGCCGGCAACGGACATCCTGAGGAAGCGCTGAAGATCGCCCGCGAGAATGAGAAACTGCTCCCTGCATCTTACAATCTTGCCGCAATCTACGCTCAGGCAGGCCAGAAGCAGAAGGCGCTTGACCTGCTCAAGCGGCATTTCTTCGACTACGAACGCTATCAGGCGGTACGCAGTAAGGAAATGATGGAGGCGCGCGTTGACGCTGTATTCGCTTCTCTCATGCAAGACAAGGACTTCATGGCTCTGACCAGCGGCGCCGATGGGCGGCTGCCCGTCCCGATGCGGAACGCGTCGAAACCGGCCGGAAACTAGAAACAAGACAAACCAAACGGGCACGAAGAATTCGTGCCCGTTTTTATTGACTCGGGAAACGAAACCATCATTCTTTCGTGATTAAGCTTTCTAACATTCCTCTAATCTGGGCGTAAGAATCCCCGGGCATACTCCTTCACGTGGCCGGGGCAAACGCGGTAACGGCCCGAATCAAATTCTCAAAATCGAGCGAGGAATCATGTTTGAAGGCATTTTTCAGCCAATGCATTTGCTGGTGATCCTGATCATCGCCCTGTTGTTCTTCGGGCCGGGCAAGGTGGCCGATCTGGGCAAGGGTCTGGGCAGCGGGATCAAGAATTTCAAGGACGCACTCAAGGACGAAACTCCTTCCTCCAACTAGGGTTTGGCAAGACCCTCCCCCTGTGTAGCACCAGCCAAACGAACCTCGAGATAAGGGTCCCCAAGATGACGTTGGGGGCCCCGAGGTCTTTTCACGGCGCTCAGGTGCGCACGACCATTTTCTACTTTTTAGCCGACTGCGAAGCTTCTGGATACTCGTAGACGCCCTTGCCGGATTTGCGTCCCAGGCGTCCCGCCTTGACGTATTGCACAAGCAGCGGCGAGGGTCGAAACTTTTCGCCCAAAGATTTGTGCAGGTACTCGAGGATATGAAGACGTGTGTCGAGCCCGACCAGGTCTACCAGTTCGAAGGGCCCCATGGGGTGATTGAGGCCGAGTTTCAGCGCCTTGTCGATGTCGGCTGCAGTGGCTATGCCTTCCTGAAGCATGTAGAACGCCTCATTGCCGATCATCGCATTGATGCGGCTGGTGATAAAGCCCGGCGCTTCTTTGATCACCACAACTTCCTTGCCCATGCGCTTCCCGACTTCAGCACATGCCGCGATAGTCTCATCGTCCGTTTCCAGCGCGCGTACCACTTCCAGAAGCTTCATCTTGTGCACCGGATTGAAGAAGTGCATGCCCAGAATCTTGCGGGCGCGATAGGTAACAGAAGCAATCTCAGTGACGCTGAGTGATGAGGTATTCGAAGCCAGGATGGTGGCCGGACGGCAGATCTTGTCGAGCAGCGTGAAGATCTCGATTTTCGACTCCATCTCCTCCGGCACAGCCTCAATCACAAGGTCGGCCTCGCGTGCCGCTTCTTCCACGCTACTGGCATATTCGAGGCGGGAGAATGCCGCGTCCGCATCAGCTTTCGAAACCTTACCGAGTTCGATCGCTTTATCCAGGTTGCCGCGAATTTCACTTTCGGCTTTGCGAAGGCTGGCGGGAAGAATGTCTTCGAGAATGGTTCGGTAACCGCCGAGCGCAGCCACGTGGGCAATGCCTCGCCCCATGATGCCTGCGCCGATCACTGCAATGGTGCGGATTTCGGCCATTGAGTACTATTTCTCCAGCCCTTCAACCATGGACACGTAGTTGGGATCGGCCCTGCGCATGTAGTCAGCCAGCCGCTTCTTTTCTTCAGCGGTCATGGTGGAAATTCCCGCCTGAATGCGGCGTAGAGTGGCCGCGATGTCGTCGACGTAATTCATCATCCGAATCAGTTCACCTGTCACTACCATGTGTGCTCGTGCTCCTTCCAGCAAACTTCCATTTTCAATGGTGGGGGGAATTTAGTAAAGTTGCGCGGCGCTTTGCGAGGACTCAAATATGAGAGCTGTCTGGGCATGAATTCAGTACGGCGCCATCCCGCACGATTCAATTAGCCACCGTGCCCCTTCATGACCCAGATCAGAAGCGCTGCTCCCACAACGATCCGATAAATGGCAAAGGGAGTGAAGCCCCTCTGGCGAACCCAATTCATGAACCACGCCACCACGCCCCAGGCCACGAAGAACGAGACAACGAAGCCGATCAGCAACACCATCCATTCGTGCCCATTCGTGGGCATCGTACCCAACGGCGCAGCACCATGCTTTGGATGCAGTGTCCGTAACAGGTCGTAGCCGGTCGCGGCTACCATGGTCGGCATCGAGAGGAAGAACGAAAACTCCAACGCTGAAGGGCGCGACATTCCCGCCAGCTGTCCTGCGGCAATTGTAGACATGGAACGCGAGGTTCCCGGGAACACCGCGGAGGCAATCTGGCAGATGCCGATCCAGATCGACTGCCCCAGCGTCATCTCTTCCATGTGCTCGGTGCGGAAGCGACCGCCTTCGCGTGGCTGTCCGTAGATGCGGTCCACAATCCACATGATGATTCCGCCAACCAACAATGACCAGCCCATCACTGTGAGGCTTTCCAGATGTTTGCCGATCACTTTCGTCAGGAGAAATGCAGGTACGGCGGTACACACAAAAGCAATGATCACCAGCGTGAGCGGATGGTTTGCGACCGTCCGGTCGCCGCGCTCTCCGTGGGGAAAGGTACGGATGAACTTCGCAATTCTCGAACGGAAGTAGATGGGCAGACAAAGAATCGCGCCCAGTTGAATGACGATGGAATACATCTTCCAGAAGCCGTTGCCGAGATCGATGCCCAGCAGCGCTTCACTGATGCGCAGATGCGCAGTGGAACTTACCGGCAGGAATTCAGTCAGGCCTTCGACGATGCCAAGCAGGGTGGAAAGCAGGTAGTCGTTCAACACTCCTCCACGCGCGCAGACGCTCGCATGCCCTGCGCGACGTTACTGTCCATAAACGGGTAGATTTTGCTCCAGAAGATAGCGCAGTTGGACGCCGCGGGCCCGCCAGTCACTCTCAGTGTATTTGGTCGTGAGCTCCTGGATGATGTCTAGTGACTTTTTGCGGGCCTTATCGGCCTTGCCGCGTTCCTTGGCATACATATCCACGAGCACAGCCTGGCGCCAGGCCGCGTTATAGAGAGCTTCCGGCGCCTTGGGCGATTGCGGATATTCATGAGCATAGTGCTCGTACATGTCGGATTCTTTCTCGGGACACTTGGCCTCGCCTTTCCAGTCGCCGCAGATCTTGTTGTCGAGCAGATCATAAGCTCCCAGTTGGGCCCAGCGAGTTCCGGGGAACTTCTTGATCAGCTCTCGCATCGTCTCGTCGTCAATCTGGGAACGAGAATTTGCGTCCATTTCCCTCGCCGACGGACGTGAGAAGACGCCGGACTTCTCCAGCTGCCAGCGCAGATCGGCGGCGCGCCAGAGCGATTCCGCTGCCAAGGGCGAACCGGGAAAGTATTCGTAAAGCCTGTAGTAGAGGCGCATTGCGTCCTGATCGGCTTTTTGGCGGCCGCCGCGCAGCTCCTGCTGATGCTCGGAATCTACCGCTTCCCCGTAGATGATCTGGTCGGCGTTCGGCGTGGAGACTGTCACCACGAGCCTGCCGTCCACCCAACCGCTGATCTCGCGTGGCTGGAGAAGGCCTTCCTGGATTGTGGCGAGGACGTGTGCCCAGTCCTTGTTGTCGATTTTCGAGCGCTCGATCAGGAAGATGTCGCGACCGCGGGTGGCGCGGCCAACACGTTGGGCCTTGAAATCAGGCGCGACGTAAATGTCAGCATCTCCGATCACCGTGCCGTGCTCTTTTTCAGCGGCGTGCCCCGGAACGGCAGAAAGCAACAGGACCAGGCAGGCGGCTCCGAGAATCGCGGCTTTTTGCTTCAGCGCCATGGCGTTACTCCGAGGTCCCATACAAAGGAATGTTCTTCTGCATTTTGTAAATAAGCGTCTCCGCGCGATACTTCCACTCCGCCTGTGGGAACTGGTTCGCGAGTTCCTGCGCGAGCGCGAGCGCGCGATTGTGTGACGCCTCGCTCTGTTCCTTGTTGTTGCGCACGCGGTAAATGTCCGCGATTACCCCGGTGCGCCAGGCTGCGTTGTAAAGCGCCTCAGCAGCTTTCGGGGAACGCGGGTGCTCGCGTGCATAGCGCTCGTAGATCTCTGCTTCCTGGGCTGGACAGGCGGCCTGGCCTTTCCAGTCCCCGCAAAGCTGGTTCTCCAGGAGAGCGTAGGCGGCAAGATCCGCGTAACGCGTTCCCGGCAGCTTCCTGATAACGTTTTGCATGGCCGTTTCGTCAATGGGCTTTTTTCCGCGTGCGCGGTCGAGCTGCCACTGGATGTCGGCAGCCCGCCAAAGTGCTTCACGGCCGGAGTCTGTGTCGGGAAAAAATTGCGCCACGCGCTGGTAGAGGCGCTGGGCATCATCTGGAGCACTCCGGCGACCCTTCGGCTTTTCCGCTTCTATCTCGGAATCGACGGCTGCGCCGAAGATAATGTCTGCCGCATTGGGTGATGACATCGCGATCGCCAGCTTAGCCGGGGCCCAGCCGGTTGCCTCCTGTTGCCTGGTCCCGGGCTGCGCCAGTACAGTGACCTGAAGCCACATCTCATTGCCGGCGCTGCTGCGCGCCAGAATCAGCAGATCGCGGCCGCGCTCAACCTGCGCCACGCTCTGCCCGCTTCCGCCCGGCTGCGGAGCCAATACCAGTTCGCGAATCGGGGTCGCATGCTCACGGTCGGCGGCCGCGCAGGTCAAAGCTAAGCCGATGACGGCCAGTGCAAGCCTGTAGAGCAATCGACGAGCGTTCATTTCTGGGACCCATTCATGATCTGAAAAAACAATTCCGGTTCCATATTACCGCCGCTTACCACGGCGACGATGTGCCTGGCTTCAGGTAGCTCGGCGCGATGAAACATGGCCGCTGCGGTTGTGACGGCACCGCTGGGCTCGGCCAGAATACGCGCGGAGAACACGAGATGCCGCATCGCCTGTTTTAGTTCGTCATCGCTCACGGTGACGATATCATCCACGTATTTGCGCATATGCTCAAAGTTGATGGGGCCGATACTCTGGGAACGAAGCCCATCAGCCAGCGTCTTGATCGCCTGTTCTGCCGCAACAGTCTGGATCTGGCCGGTACGGAGGCTCGCCTGCGCATCGGCTGCGTGTGCCGGTTCGACGCCGATAATCTTTACTCCCGGTCGCGATTCCTTGATCGCCGTCGCAACCCCGCTGATCAGTCCCCCACCGCCGACAGGCACGAGCACAAGATCGACGTCAGGAGCGTCTTCCAGAATCTCTAATCCCAGCGTGCCCTGCCCGGCAATGATCTTTTCGTCGTTATAAGGCGGCACTGGGACCAGACCACGCTCGCGTTCCAGTTCTTCGGCCCGCCGAATACGGTCATTTCCTGCCGGACCAACTTCCACGATCTCTGCCCCAAATTCGCGTGTGGCCTTCATCTTTACTTTGGGCGCGTTCGAAGGCATCACAATGGTCGCTTTCACGCCAAGAGCACGCGCCGCGTAGGCGACGCCCTGCGCGTGATTGCCACTGGAATGTGCCACAACACCACGCCTGCGCTCATCGGCGGTCAACGAGTGGATTTTGTTGTAGGCGCCGCGCAGCTTGAATGAGCCAATCGGCTGAAGGTTCTCCGGCTTGACCTGTATAAGAGTGCTATCCGGAAGTTTACAGCTCACAAGAGGCGTGCGAACCGCTACGCCGCGCAGCAGTGTCCGCGCTGCTTCTATATCACGCAGAGTGACCATAACGTTTCAGTGTAACAAGCTGCCGAACTCATCTTCCGCTCGACCCGAATCCTCCGGCTTTGCGGCTGGAATCCGCGAGTTCTTCAACCACCTGCACTTTTCCGGTGAGCACCGGATACGGGATCAGGTTGGCAATTTTGTCGCCGGCATGGATCACTGCCTCCGTGTCGCCCAGGTTCTCCATCAGCACTTTGATCTCGCCCCGATAGCCAGCGTCGATTACGCCCCCGGTCAGCATCAAGCGACGGGCGGCCACGGAAGACTTGTCGCGCAACAGGGCGCCCATGGGCTCACCCGCCGGCGAGGAGCATTCGATCGCGATCCCCGTTGGCACCACGGCGTGGCTCCGAGGAGGAATGCTGATCGCAATCGCCGCGTAGATGTCGTATCCCAGATCCTCACCCGGATGAGCGACCGTGGGCGCCTTCGCGGAAGAGCTGAGCAACTTGACTCTAAGCATGGTCAGCCCTCGCACCCCCGCGGACCACGCGACGTCCTTGAATTTCAACCTCGCCCGACAGCACCAGCCGGATGCCTTCCGTGTAGGCAATGTGCTCCTGCTCCAGAATGCGCGCGGAGAGCGTGTGCTCATCGTCGCCTTCGAGGACGGGAACTGCCTTCTGCAACACAATGGGGCCGTGGTCCAGGTGCTCATCGACAAAATGAACCGTGCAGCCAGTGACCTTTGCGCCGTAGTCCAGTGCCTGCTTCTGGGCGTCAAGTCCGGGAAATGCCGGTAACAATGAAGGATGGATGTTGAGGATGCGATTGCGAAAGGCACGCACAAACTCCGGCGAAAGCAAACGCATGTATCCGGCAAGGCAGACCAGATCGACCTCAGCCGTCTGGAGCGCAGCCACCACTTCCCTATCGTGCTCTTCGCGAACCCGGCCCTTCGACGCAATGAGTTGGGCGTTCAGGCCGCGCCGCTTCGCCGAATCCAATCCTGCGGCATCAGCACGGTTGGAGACGACAATCGCGATTTCGGCAGGAAGCCGGCCGGCTTTGATTGATTCCGCGATGGCTTCAAAGTTTGAGCCACGGCCGGAGAGCAGGATTCCAAGTTTAGGCAGGCGCGCCATACTCAGGCGTAGAGCACCTTGCGCTCGCCTTTCACAATGCGGCCGATCAGGAAGGATTTCTCGCCGCACTTCTCGATGAGGCTTTGCACGCGCTTGAATTTTTTCGCCGGCACCACGAGCACCATTCCGATGCCCATGTTGAAGGTGCGCATCATGTCATCCTGTGGAACGTTGCCAATCTTCTGCATGTGGCTGAACACCGGAAGAATCGGCCACGTGCCCATTTCCACGATGGCCGCCGCGCCTTTTGGCAACACGCGCGGCAGGTTATCCGTGATTCCGCCGCCGGTGATATGCGCCATGGCGTGCACCAGTTCAGCATCGATCAACTTGCGCAGCACCGGCCAGTAGCTTTTATGGGTCTTCAGCAGCTCAGCCCCGGCCTTGCCGTGGAGATCATTCACGTAAGTTTCCGGCGTATACTTTGCGACTTCAAAGAAGAGCTTCCGCGCGAGCGAGTAGCCGTTGGTGTGCAGACCGTTAGAAGGCAAACCAACCAGGACATCACCCGCTCCCACTTTTTCGCCGGTGATGATTTTCGAGCGGTCCACAGCGCCAACAATGAAACCAGCAAGATCGTACTCGCCTTTGGGATAGAAGCCGGGCATCTCCGCGGTCTCACCGCCAATGAGCGCGCACCCGTTGTGGCGGCATGCATCGGCGATGCCTTCCACGATCTTCTCCGCGATCTCCGGCTCCAGAGTCCCAGTGGCCAGGTAATCCATGAAGAACATGGGCGCAGCGCCCTGGACAGCGATGTCATTAACGCAGTGGTTCACCAGATCGCCGCCCACGGTATGGTGAATATCCATCATGAATGCGACTTTCAGCTTTGTGCCTACACCGTCCACGCTCGAGACCAGCACAGGATCACGGAACTTTTTCTTGTCGAGCGAAAACATGCCGCCGAACCCACCGATCTCGCTGACCACGCCCTTGGTGAAGGTGCGATGGGCCAGATACTTGATGCGCTGCTTGGCGCGGTCGGCGCGGTCAATGTTCACACCGCTATCGGCGTAGGTGATGGAGGTTTTCTTCAATCGAGAGTTCCGTTTTAGTGTTGCAGGATCGGGGCGGCTAAGAAGCTATTCTAGCAGCATCGGGGCACTCTCCCGACGAAGTCACCAACTCATTTCCGCCGGCCAGAAGCTGCCGCGGCGGCCAGTTCCTTGCCCACCGCGTCCAGCACGGCATTGATGAACTGGACCGATTCCGGGGCGGAAAAGCGGCGCGCGATCTCGAGAGCCTCATTGATGATCACCGGCTTGGGCGTTTGCGGGTAACCTACGAACTCAGCAACCCCCGTGCGCAGCAGATTCCGGTCAACCGTGGCCATACGCTCGATCTTCCAGTTGGGGGCGTGCTTCTGGATGAGGTCGTCCACCTCGGCCTGTCGCTCCACCGCGATGTGAAAAAGGTCGTCAGCGAAACCACGGGTCTCCTCATCAACCTCAGCGCGTTCCGCCCAGAAAGTCTTGCGTGCTACATCAGGGGTTTGCTTGCCCATGTCCCATTGAAACAACATCTGCAGGCAGAGCTCACGGGATTTGCGGCGCGTCCCCATAATTACCTGGACCTGCGCTTGGATGCAGTTCCGCCCGTTTTGCGCTTGAGGCTGACCATCTCAATGGCCGATATCGCTGCTTCATGGCCCTTGTTGCCTGCTTTGAGCCCGGCACGATCGATGGCCTGCTCCAGGTTCTCACAGGTGAGAACACCGTAAGTGTGAGGCACTCCTGTTTCCTGCGCTGACTGGCCGATCCCGCGAGTGACTTCCGTGGCAATGTGCTCGTAGTGGGTGGTCTCGCCGCGGATCAGACAGCCGAGAGTGATGATTGCGTCGTAGCTACCGGTCGAGGCCAGTGTGCGTGCTTCCGAGGGGATTTCAAAGGAGCCGGGCACGCGGACAATGGCGATGTCGTGTTCCTTGCAGCCACTGCGTCGCAGAGCATCCAGGGCGCCCTGCAGGAGTCGCTCGGTGATGAAGGAGTTCCAGCGCGCCACGACAATGGCAAAGCGCATTCCAAGGGCATTCAAGTCGCCTTCAATCGCATTTGGCTTAGGGCGGTTCCGCTGCCAGAAAGCGATCTTCAGCTTCTTCACGGGTTCCACGACGAACGCGCGCGAGCCCCAATCGGTGTCATAGAGCTCGACTGTGGGTTTGATCTTCTTCTGGCGGAAAACGTCACGGATGGAATCGAGGTCGGTCACTTCGACCCAAAGATCGGTATGGGGCGGCGCCTGGCCGTTCACGAGCTCCAGATTGCCAATCGGCGCGAGAAAGGGTGACCCTTCGCTCTTTGCGTCCTTCCAGCCCTCGCCCGGTTCGAAGCCCAACGAGGCGAAAAGATCCACAAGCGCATCGAAGTCGCTGCGACGCTCGATTTTTTGTACAGCCGTAACGCCTTTGATCATTCGCGCTTACTTGCCCTGGAAATTCGCGGCGCGCTTCTCGAGAAACGCGGTGGTCCCTTCCTTCTTGTCTTCCGTGGCGCAGCAGATGCTGAACAGCGTGGCTTCCAGAAACAGCCCATCGGCCAGGCTCATGTTCGTGCCCTGGTTCACAGCTTCCATGCAGTACTGAATCGCCAGCGGAGCCATCCCGATGATTTTTCCGGCTATTTCTTCCGCACGTGCCATCAGCTTGTCCGCAGGCAGAACTTCATTCACGAGTCCAATGCGATGCGCTTCCTGGGCCGAAATCATGTCGCCGGTGAGCACCATCTGCATGGCCAGTCCTTTGCCGACCAGGCGAGGCAGTCGCTGCGTTCCACCATAGCCCGGAATGATGCCCAATTTCACCTCGGGCTGCCCGAGTTTGGCGTTCTCGCTGGCCAGGCGCATGGTGCATGCCATGGCAATCTCGCATCCTCCGCCGAGGGCGAAGCCGTTGATGCAGGCAATGACTGGCTTTCCGAGATTTTCAATCAGGTCGAGCACCGCCTGGCCGCGATGCGTGTACGCCTTTGCCTCGACAGGATTGTTCTTCGCCAGCTCGTTAATATCGGCTCCGGCGACAAACGCCTTCTCACCGCCTCCAGTCAGGATCACGACACGGGCATCAGTGTCGGCAGCGAGATCGGTGAAGACCTGTTCCAGTTCCTGCATCGTCGCCATGTTGAGGGCGTTCAGGACCTTGGGGCGGTCAATGGTGACGTAGGCGATTTTGTTCTTCTTTTCGAACTTTACGTTTTCTAGTGCCATTGAAAAACCTTTCGTCGCAGATCTACGCTGATTCGCGTAGATAACTCGTTTTTCTGATCAGCTTTAATCTGCGTTAATCAGCGGCAAATTCTTAAAATTTGTTCTCTTTCGGATTATTCGGGTCCGAGTAATCGTAAAAGCCCTTGCCCGTCTTGCGCCCATACCATCCGGCCATGACGAGCCGCTTTAGCAACGGGGGCGAGGCGAAGCGGCGCTCACGAAACTCGTCAAACATTACATGCGTGATGTAGTACGTGGTATCGAGGCCGACGAAGTCGAGCAGCGTGAACGGTCCCATCGGATAGCCGCAGCCAAGCTTCATGGCATTGTCGATGTCGGGAATTGAGCCGACACCTTCTTCATAGGCCCGAATGGCATCCAGCAAGTAGGGCACGAGCAGGCGATTCACGATGAAGCCGGTCTTGTCGCTGGTGCGTACAGGAACTTTACCCAGGCTCTTGCCGAACTCGAACGCGCTTTCAAACACATCATTCCTGGTGGCAATGGTGCGCACGACTTCCACCAGCTTCATCAGCGGTACGGGATTGAAGAAGTGCAGTCCGATGAAGCGTTCCGGCCGCCTAGTTGCCGCAGCGACCTCGGTGATCGAGATGGAAGATGTATTGCTGGCGAAGATGGCGTCTTTT
>DATAEJ010000137.1:0-8703 GCA_036258095.1 Candidatus Angelobacter sp.
ACGAGTGCGACCATTTCTCCAGCGGATGGGAGCCTTGGCGTACCCGTAAGCACACAGATTACCGTGACCACGTCGGCAGCGCTTGATCCGGCGTCGGTGGTGCAATCGAACCTGGTTCTGCTGCAAGGCATAGGGAACTCTCAAACTGTTGTCCCATTGCGCGGATTCGTGCTCTCGCAGTCTGGAACAGTGCTGTCATTCGCTCCCCAGGCAAACCTCAATCCGGCTACGTCCTATATCGTCCAGGTTACAGGCCTGCGTGACACCTTCCAGAACCCTGTGGTGGTACCGCAGTCGAGCTTTATCACCAAAGCCGTCCAGGCACTCACATTTGATCCCAACGCGATCACTTTCAGCTTCCCGGATGCGAACGGGAACATTCACGTCAGCGCTCCTGCGGGTTCGCTTCCGCCGGGGACCCAGGTGCTGATCGTGGACCAGACCAGCGGCCTGGTGCTTTCACTCACGGCCGGCAATGACGGATCAATCTCAGGAAACTTCCTGGGCACGATTAACGACGTGCTGCAGGTGACGGTGACGGATCCGCTTGGATCGAGCACGAGTTTCACCCGCAGCCAGTTCGTTGCGGCAGATGGGACGGTAGCTGTCGGATCGGGTGGAGGCACGGTAACAGGGACAGGTGGAGTCGAGCTGCGAATTCCGAGTGGCAGTCTGGATACCGCGGTGAAATTCCAGATCCAGTCGTTCGGCGCAGAGAAATTTGTCGACCGGCCGCCCTTGCCTGGCTCGAATTTTGGCGGCGGGTTGGAGATCAAGGTGGATCATATCCCCACCTACAACCAGGAGCTCAAGGTAGCTTTCCCGAAGCCAGCTGATGCACCCGATGGTGCTTTCTACTACGTCTATCGGCGACTACAGGGGCCGGACGGGACGTTTGCCTACGAGACGCTTGATCACGCGTTTGTGGAAGGCACGGGTGCGGACGCCAAGGTTGTGACTGCGTCGCCGCCGTTCCCGGGCTACAACAACAGCAACGGCACATTCGTCCTGGATACTCTGAGCGCAGTAGTGCTCGGTGGCGCTTTGATCACCGAACTTGTGCTGGCCTGGACAATCAGCCCAGAGGGGCCCGGAATCCCATTGCCGGGTATTGTTACGGGCAAAGTTCTTCGTCCGACGTTTAAACCTGGCCAGAGCGAGCCGGTGTTCCAGGGCGTTGCGGGTGTCGCCGTCACCGCCACAGATACCACTGGCCGGCCGCTCTTCGATCTTGGATTGGCTACCACTCAGCAGGATGGAACGTTTGTATTGTGGGCGCCCTTCTTCCACACCGGAGACCCTGTGCTGCTGCGTGCATGCGACAGTGGGTCGTGCGCTCAGGGTTCAGCCACGGAATTGACGGTAATCGACACCAATACCGTTTTCACCTTCGCTGGTCCGCTATTTAAGTACTACAAGAATGTTGCCGCCGGTAACATCACTTTGCCTCCGTTACCGCCGCCGCAGCCAGCGCCGAAGGTTGTGATCACAGCTGCGCAGCGAAATGCTGACGGCACAACTTCACCCGTGAGTGGGCTCATACTTGCTGGAACCCCACTGGTATTCACTGCTAAGGCGCTCGACAACAGCGGTGTAACAATCCAGTCAGGAACAGTCCAAGGGCAAACGTATTCTCTCGATACTTCGGCCCCGGGCACAGGAGTGTTTACTCCGGATTATGTTGTACCGCAGCCAGGAACATTCACGGTGACCGCGACCGCCCTTTCGCCATTCGGCGGAGCACCGATTGTTGCGTCCTATACGTTCCTGGCCATCGGAGCCGGCGGAAGCAACAGCAATCCGGTTAACGGCCAGCCACCCGATGTGATCACCGAATCTCTTGTGCCAAAGCCGGGGGCCAAGTCTGTGGCTACAACAACTTTCCCCCAGGTTGTTTTCACTGAGCCTGTCCAGAATGTCGCGAGCAACCTGAGCCTGAACGATCTTGGTCCGATCCCCACAGGAGTGGACTGTGATTACAGCGGCTCGGGCAGCCTGGTTCCAACCGTGCTTTCAGGCGTGAGTGTGGTATTCGATGCACAACATGTCCCCACGCAAGTACCTACAGACCACGTGAGCGATGCCACCGTGTTGACCTCAGTGACTGTACGTCCCACGTCAGGCCTGAAGTTCAACGAATGTTACAAGATCAGCCTGCAAGGCGGCATCACAGACCTGGACAAAGATGCAAATGGTAACCCCGCACCCAAGAACCTTGCGGGCACACCGCCGGCCCGCGATTTCGGGTTCCAGACGTTCGGACCGCAGCAGCTGGCTTCAGCGGGAAGTGGTGCTTCACCCAGAGTGGTGCTGGTGGGTAATCAAGCGTATACAGTCGAGCCGATGGGCGTGAATTCAGAACTGATGCAGTATGACGTAACGGACCCTTCGGCGCCTTCAGCCCCGACCGTGATAACGGGTGTGCCGGGCCATGCGATCGACATTGCCAGTGAGGAGACTTCGCCGGATACGGGTGGAGGTCTCGTCGCGGTAGCCACGGGCGCAGGCATTCTGGCAATGCCATCCAACATCTTCTTCTACGACGCCAGCGATCCCAACAATGTCCACAGGGTTGGGGCCGTGAGCGTGACGAGCAGCGCGGCACAGGTAGGGACGATTCTTCGGATGGTGGTGCGCGACAGCTTTGCTTATACCAGCACGCACCGCAAAGGAATCCAGGTGGTGGACATCCGCCGGGCAATCGCGAATTATCAGGCAGCCGTCCAGAGCGACATTGTTCAGTTTGGATTCCAGGTGAGCCAGGATGGCGAAGGGTTTGGAATGGATGCCGTTGTGAACACCATTCCAGTCATGACTTCCAAATTTGGGACGCCGGCTGTTTCTGCGGTGCTGTTCGACCTCAAGACGGGTACCTACGTCCTGGATCCGCAAGGAAACCCGCAAGGGCAGACGCTGGTTGTCGCTACAGGGATAGAAGCTCTTGTTGTAGCTGATCCAGTTGCCGGCCAGGTGATTGCGCAGTTGAGCAATCTTGTTCTCCCTGGTGGGACGCTCACCAATGGGCAAGTCCTTGCACTTGGAACCATCACTGCTCCGTGTCCAAGCGGTGCACCGTTCAACATCCCGACTTGCAATGTCGCGGTAGTGGGAGGCAGGGGCGACTCAGGCGCCATGGTCACGCTGGTCGATATGAGCGACCCAACGCATCCGGTTCCAGTATCGACCGTTCCAGTGGCTGAGATTCCGAGTGACGTGTTGATGAACGGCAACCTCGCTCTTGTTGCGCAATCGAACTCCGTCCAACTGATCGATTTCAGCGATCCCACTCATCCGCAACTGGCGGGCACGATCGCCGGGGTCGGAGGACGGCTCACGCTGAGCGATTCAGGAATATTGTTCTCAACAGGACTGGCGAACCCCAGTCAGTTCGGGATTCACACGTCCGCGTTCATGCCTCTTGTCACGATTCCACCTGTAGCACCGTTGTTCTCTCAGCAAGTCGTGGTGGGCAACCAGAACTACATTCAAACGCTGGTGAAACTGAACCTCAACCCCAGGCTGGTGGGCGCGAACGCCGATCCCTCAGGCGGCATCATCCAGATCTTCGACAACGGCGTGAAAGTTGCAGAGAGAGCGGTGCAGTTCGTAGGAAACACCGCCCAGGTCGTCTTTGATAAGGGACTTCAGCTATTACTGAATACCAAAGACGCGGTCAGCAAGTTCTTCACCGCGATCATTACGGTGCAGACTGATCGCGGGCCACTCACGTCACAGAGACAGATCCAGGCCGGCATGATCAAAATCATGCTGGACAACAACAACGACACTCTGATCGACCAGAATGACGATCCCGCGCCGCAAGGCCAGGTGTTCTCATTCTGGGAAGCGGATCCCGCGCTTCTCAACGATCCAGATGGACACGGGCTTGTCGACTTTGCCAGAGTTCGACTCCAGGTCGGAGCTCTCCCGGATCCTAAAGATGGTTCGGTTTTCCTGAAGTTAAGCGGTGTAAATAGCTGGGATCTGGTCAGGAACGTAGGAATAACCGATAACATGTCCGCGGACCAGATTGGCCCGGCAGCGAAGAAATTCTTGAGTGACAAGAGCACGACGAAGAGCCAGCTGGATCGAAACAAGAACCGGCAGCTCTGTGGTTCGGGAAACGCTCTCCTGGGTACTCCAAACTTCAGCGTCGTAGACTCGTTCTGTGTCTCGGATAGCGATTCGATTTCACTCATCGGTCTCACCACTGGAAAGACCTACGACCTGCTGTTCAGGTGCCGAAGCTGCCAGGTAGACCAATCGCGCATGCTCTCGATCAAAACGGTTTCGCGTCTCGACTTGAGCCCGGATGGTATACCTACTGCCACTGAGCAGCCTGGCGTGAAGGTTGACATCCGGCCGATGTCGCAATGGGTTGGCGCGTACTCAGCAAGAGCAAGCGATCCACCGGATCCCCAGTTGGCTCCGGTTGCCGGATGGTCTAATACCTTGCCATCAAGCGCCAACGTCACGGTTCTGGTCCACGGATTCAAGGTCTCAGAAAGCAATGCGCTGAAAAGTTTCATTCCACGGTATGCGAAAAGGCTGTACTGGTCCGGGCACCAGATTCTTCCCGTGCAAAAGGATCAGTCAGGACGCGCGGCTTACACCGTGGGAATACTGTGGCACGGCGACTTCACGAAACCCTCGATGCCGGTGACAGGCCTTTACTTCCCGGATGACGAATTCCGGGCACTGCAGTCAGGAGTTCCTATTGCCAATTTCCTGCAACAGCTTTCGGGAGGCGGGAACCAGATTACGGTAATCGCACACAGCCTGGGGAATATGGCGGTAAACAGCGCATTGACACGCCCGGGAATGACCGGGGTTGTGAAGCAGTACATGATGAACGAAGGCGCTGTTCCGCTTGAGGCGTTCACGGTTTCCGACGTATTCAGTACCAATCCCCAGATTCCGGCGGGAAGCGAGCAGTTCCAGCCAAATATCTTCAGGAACAATCGCGCGATATTCATGCAGGGGCACCTGCTGGAGCAAGGCTTCCCGGACGACCAGTTATGGTCGGACCAGTTGCAGGCCGTACTTGCATTCCCCCCGAACTGCAATGAAGTGGGTTGCACAGTGACACCCCTGGATGTATTCAACCAGTATTACGATAGCCATCCATTCCCCAATCGCAACACTCACTACCAAACCAGGTGGACGAAGCAGCGGCCTGGCAAGGTAGCGCCCGCGTCCGACAGTTCTCTGGCGACGGGGCCATGGAATGGATTCTTTGCCGGCAACCTCGCTAAAACGACGGTGTATAACAGCTTCAACGTCGGTGATTGTATTTTGAATAATCCATGGTTTGCGAACGAGTTGTTCCAAAAGCCGGATCGCTCGTCCACATCATCCATCGCGGACGCCGCGTACGCTTTCAGTCACCGCTTTGGTGGACCATTCCCCACGGACAGACATACAGACACGATCGGCGACCAGTCGTGGCTGAATCTGGAGCCCCCATTCCCAGCCAGCCTGCTGGGTGACTCCGCAAGTCATTACGGACTTCACCGGCAATGGTCTGAACTGGCATACTGGTATCCCGCGCGATCAGGGCCGGTTGGGATCTCGAACGGCAGATTGTCGGATGGAACCAACGTTTTTGGCGATGCCCAAACGCTGGATCTTACGGCAGTGGGCGAGCCTGACGCTGGGCAGCAGTGTTTCATCCAGGATACTTTTTCAACCGACACTGCAGGTTCGATCAGTGATGCTGTGTCATTCCTGTTCAGCCTGGGGTCGCATACAGAAACCCACAGCTACATGATTGACAAGCCCTTCTGGCAGACATGGCCTGCGTACAAGCAGTATTTCTCGAAGTTGGATCAGGGGCGGAAGGACCCCGACCCGCCGGTCAACATGCCTCCCGCGCACTAGAGCGAGCGGACGAGTTTAAGCGCGTTGCGAGGGTTGGGCGGACGCAGTTCCGCCCAGCCGGAAAAGCCGCGAGCACATTAGACTTGTATTCAGTTATCCATGCTTATCAAATGAGAATCACGAAACGCACTGTGGTGTTTAAAGGGTTGGCCGCTGCAACCGTGGCAATCATTATCATCCTCTTGAAGAAAGCCGACTTCAAAGGTGCTTACCTGACCGCCCTTTACCTGCTTCCGTACCTGGCTGGGGTGATTATGCCCCTGAAGTTCACGGATTTTGCGGCGGGGCTGTGTTTCGGGGCAACGCTCGTTCAACTACCGTTTACGCTTTTCTTCAGCGTATTTGGTGGGATCTTTCCTGACGCGTTCAGCTTTCTGATGATGCGATTGTCATCTATTTTGCTCATTGCCCTGGCTGTGGCCAGTATTGTTGCCTACAGACAGCCGGGCTCGCATTTTGAGCGCTTCTTAGGCGCAGTCTTCGTATCCATTTGCTATATCGCTGTTATCGCCGCGCTGATTTGAAAGTCTGCATTCCGCAGGGCAGGGCTCAATCCTGAGCCGCTTTGGGGCATTTGATCCCGAAGCCACCGTCCCAGCGTGCAGTTTACGCGAAGGGGACAAAAAAGAATGGCTCCTCAGGTAGGACTCGAACCTACAACCCTCCGGTTAACAGCCGGATGCTCTGCCATTGAGCTACTGAGGAGTGGTGCCTCTCACGGGAGCCGTGGAGGAATGTCTCGATTGTCTTTACCAAGATAGCACAGAAAGGCGGAAACAGGGAGGCCGCCGAAGGCGGGTTTTTCCCCTCACTATGGGGCGATATTCCATTTGAGAGGTGACTGGAAAGTCTCATTTAGCCCGGATTCCCCACGCGGCGCTACAATACCCGCATTTGGCGGCCGATTGAAAGCTGAAGGGGGTACTATGCGACGGAGAATCCTCATTGCTTGCTTCTTGTTTGTGCTGGCCGGAGGGGTGCTGGCCGGCGGCTGCCTGGCACAGGAGCATGAGCACAAGTCGTCTGAACGCTCAGGGGAACGCCTGGGCACCGTGCACTTTGCCACGTCCTGTGACGCTAAAGCGCAGCCGGATTTCGACCGTGCCGTGGCCCTGCTGCACTCGTTTCAATTCAAGCGCGCGATTGAAGGCTTCAACGCCGTGTTGAACACGGATCCGCAGTGCGGGATTGCGTTCTGGGGAATTGCGCTGAGCCAGTGGAGCAACCCGTTTGCCGCAGGCGCCAAGGACAAGAGCCAGTTGCAGGCAGGACTGGCAAGCGCGGACAAAGGGAAGACCACGGGGGCGAAGACCGAACGCGAGCGGGACTACATAGCCGCAGCCGGCGCCTTGTACCGCGATTTTGAGACGACGCCGCAGCGCGCGCGCATGATTGCCTATCGTGACGCGATGGAGGGCGTTGCAGCAAAGTATCCGGCGGACAATGAGGCGCAGATTTTCTATGCGCTGTCGATTGCCGCGTCCGAAGATCCCGCCGACAAGACTTATGCCGGGAGGCTAAAGGCCGGCGCGATCCTGGAAAAGCTGTTTGCCGAGGAGCCGAACCATCCGGGACTGGCGCACTACATTATCCATAACTATGACGTTCCTCCGCTGGCGGCACGCGCGCTGCCGGCGGCGCGGCGGTATGCGGAGATCGCACCCGATGCGCCGCACGCTCTGCACATGCCGTCGCACACTTTTACCCGCACGGGTTACTGGCAGGACTCGATCGAGACGAACACTGCTTCGGCTGCTTCCGCCCGGCGCGCCGGAGAAGTCGCGGAGGAGCTGCACGCCAGCGATTATGAAACGTACGCCTACCTGCAATCCGCGCAGGACAAAGCAGCGCAAACCGTGCTGAATTCGTTGCCGGAGATCGCATCGCGCTTCAATCCGAAGATCGTGGTTGCGGGCGCCGCGCCGCCGGCGGCCGGCTACTTCGCTCTGGCCGCCATTCCTGCCCGATATGCGCTGGAACGCGGCGACTGGCAGCAGGCGTCACAGCTCACGGTGCGCGAGACGCCGTACGCCTACACCGACGCGATGACCTGGTTCGCACGTGGCCTGGGCTCCGCTCGGCTGGGGCTGGCCAAGCCGGCGTATGAGTCGGCGGCGGCGCTGCACAAACTTGGCGAGTCGCTGGCGCAAGCCGGCGAAAAGTACTGGGCGCTGCAGGTGCAGATCCAGGAAACGGAAGTCCGGGCGTGGGCCATGTTTGCCGAAGGTAAAGAGCAGGAAGCGCTGGAGCAGATGGAGGCAGCAGCGAAGCTGGAAGACGGCACGGAGAAAAGCGCCGTAACCCCCGGCCCGCTTGCCCCGGCGCGGGAGTTGCTCGGCGACATGCTGCTGGCGGCAAACCGGCCGGCGCCGGCGCTGGCAGAATTCGAAGCCACGCTCAAGAAAGAGCCGGGGCGCTTCCGTGCGCTCTACGGAGCAGCGCGCGCGGCGAAGCTTGCGGGACAAACCGAAGCCAGCCGCAACTATTTTCGCGAACTTGCGAAAGTCTGCGAAAAAGGCGACCGGCCGGGAAGGGCGGAGCTGGCGGAAGCACGGAAAATGATAGCCCAGAAATAGATCGGGTACAGCTCAGAATGTGAGAGTTGTGTCGTGTTGCAAGTTGATCACGCGCACCTGCGCGAAAGCTCACGCTCTTCCGGCGAACTCGCGCGTCTCCGTGTGGACCTTTACCTTTTCGCCTTCCTTGATGAAGAGCGGCACGCGAATCTCGAGGCCCGTCTCGAGCACCGCGAGCTTGGTCACGCCGCCGCTCGCGGTGTCGCCGCGCACCCCGGGTTCCGTGGAGGCGACCGCCAGCTCGACG
>DATAEJ010000138.1:0-4910 GCA_036258095.1 Candidatus Angelobacter sp.
AATCCGCTTCACTTTTCAACATTCATCTAGGCTTAGCCTGGACGATGATTTCGGCCGACTTCGCAGGTGTAAAGCGGTTGATAAGCTGTCGTCCCAAGCCAAACAGTTTCGGATGGTCCGGAAGCATGGCGGTCATCTTCCGAAAAAAGCGGCCATTGTTGATTGCAATTTGGCTTGGCTGCCAGCCTGTATCCAGCAAAAGGTTCTTGATCGTTTCCGGCGACCATGAGAACAGGTGCCGATGCTCGTCAAAATCCTTCAGGCTGCTAACTCGGACAGTATCCTCCAGCGGAACAATCAGGAAGAGTTCCGTCTGAATGCCTTGCGCTTTCCCATGCAAGTCAAGCAGGACTCTTCTCGGTTCCGGCACATGCTCCAGGCTATGGCGCGAGAGAATCATATCGAATGTGCGGTCAGGAATCTCGGCTAAAGCGCCTCTCCACTCAAATCCTTTGGCACGACAAGCATTTTTCGAATCCTCAGAGACGTCCACTGCCCACTTGGATTTTGCTTTGATGATGGCCAGGTTTTGCCCAAGCCCGGCCCCAAACTCGAGAACCGACCCAAACTGACGATCCGCGTATCCAGCCGTGATCGCACAGCCGATTGCCCACCGGCGTGCGAACGCCTCATTTTCAAAGCCTGCGTAAACGTCTTCGTAATATTTGCTGTTGTACGCCGTTGCCATGTGCGAAAAGGAGGACCCCAGCAGGCATTGTTGAGGGCTGAGTAGCTGAAGTCAATACGCAGAATACGTGAGAAGGAATCGAGGAGGTACTAAGGGAGCAAGTCTTTGTTTTTGAAGAAATTGCACGCTACTTCCCAACATTACCTGGCAAAGAAAAAGGCCCGCCCTTTTTTGTCAGGGCGGGCCATTAAGCAGTTCTTGTTAGAACTGGTACTTGAGCCAGGCACGGATCGTACGCGCGCCGAAAACGGTCTGCGAGTAGTTTCCGAAGGTCTGGTTCTCAAAGGGAAGCAGTGCGCCCGTTGTCGGATCTGCACCGATTCCGAGCAGGTTGTAGTCGGTGTTCCCTGTGTTCGGGTGGTTAAACGGATTCAGCATTTCCGTACGGAACACAAGACGCTGACGCTCACTGTGCAGGTTGATCGTGCGCTGCACGGCGAAGGTCGTGTCCTGGCGTCCCGGTGCGATCTGCGTGTTGCGGGCAACATTGCCCACGCCGTTCGCCGGAATGATCCAGTGAACATCGCTCGGATTGACTGGAATGCAGGCAAGGTTCGTTTGCAGGAAGGCTGCACCAGCGCACAGCGTTCCACTTGGAGTTCCGGTTCCACCCACGGCGAAGTTATTGGGATCGATGCCGAACGTGAGAGGATTCGCTGCGGCATTGCTAAGCAGCGGACGATCGTTGGACTGGCCGTCGCCGTTGGCGTCAAAGCCATCGGTAACGGTTTCAGGCGCGCCAGACTGGTAGGCATAGCTGCCTGACGTCTGCCATCCGTTTACAAGCCACCCGAGGGCCTTCATACCCATGTTGCTGTCGGTACCCTTGAGTTTCGGGATGTCATAGACATACAGGAACACGATGCGGTTGCGGTGATCGAATGCCGAAAGGCCACGATCAATGCCACGGTGTCCGAGCGTGAGGTCCGCCGGGAAGCTGCTGGTACCGGTGGTGGTGAACACTTCAGAACCGTCGTCGATCAGTTTCGAGAAGGTGTACGACGTGCGGAACAGGAGGCCGTTTTTGAACCGGCGGTCCAGTTTCACATCGAGACCGTGATAGATCGAGTCGGCGCTGTTGTCGCGTACCGTCCAGGAACCGCGGGTAGGCACCACGCGAAGGGCCGATCCGGGCACCAGCGGGTTGAACTGATCGTTGCCAAACAACCGGACACCACGGGTTCCCACGTAAGAAGTGGTGAGAACCATGCTGCCTGGGAGGGAACGCTCAATGTCAAAGTTCCACTGGTAGGTGATGGGAGCAACCAGGTTAGACACGATCGAAGTGACCGAGGCGCGCTGATTGATGACCGGCTGCAGAGTACCAAACTGGCCGCTAAAACCGGCGATGCCGCGTGGGCCATTGCCTCCAGCGTTCGCCACGCTGGTGAGGGACGAAGAGATTGCGTTTGGCGAACTGGCAGCCGTATTGTCAACGATGTTTGTGAACACGTTGTCGTAGTACATGCCGAAGCCGGCGCGAACCACCGTGGCATCGTGTCCGAACAGGTTGTTCCAGAAGTGCGGCGTGTAAGCAAAGCTCAAACGCGGTGCAAAGTTGTTGTTGTCGTTCTTCTGCTTGATGGGCGTGGTGAAGAAGTTCGGATCAGTCGCGCCCGTGACGGGGTCGACTGCCGGGAACGGCATTGAGTTTTCCGGTGTTCCGGCGTTCTCATACCGCACTCCGTAAGTGACCGTGAAGTTAGGACGCATCTTCCACGTGTCCTGCACGAAGTAGTTCTGGTAGAAATACCGCGGCCGCACGATGGGGCTGCCAAACACGATCGCCGCTGATCCACCGCTTCCGCCAAAGTCATCCAGGAAGTTGGCCAGGCCGCTGAACCCAGTCGTAGTAGCATAGGCCAGCGTACCGCGGCTGTTGAACGGGATGGCATCACGGACCAGGATGCGGGCCATATCGGTGCCAAACTTGAAGCTATGGTTGCCCATGATCCAGCTGACTGAGTCCTGGTACTGGAAGGTGTTGTGGAACCGGCCTTGCGGAATGTTGCTCGGTGTGCCGAAGCCGGTGACACCGCTGATTGAAACCGTCGGACCGTTGGCCAGCGGGTTGGAAGCACTCTTCGGGGTCTGTCCAAAGGTGAAGCCGATGCGACCATACGACATGCGGAATTCGTTGATTACATGCGGCGTAAACGTGTGCGTGTAAGCGATACCTGCGTTGTGCGCTGAACCGCCTTGCTGCGTGTCGCAGCAGGGGAGCAGGTTCGGGAAGTTGAAAAAGTCAGGGGTCAGGTTGTTACGATCAAGCACGTAACGCAGGGTAAGGGTGTCCTTGCTGGTAGGCATCCAGTCGCCCTTCGCGACGTACTGGGTGTCATCCGAGGGCTCGGCTACGCCGGAGCGCGCAACGCGGCCAACTTCAACGTTCGGCCGCGCATTGCCCAGCACGAACGTCTTGAAGCCCGGCGCTGTCGGATCAGAATTACCCACCAGACCACCAAGAGCATTCAGATACTGCTGCGCCCGAGGATTGGTACCCGCGAGGCCCTGCAACACGGCAATGCCGCTCGCGTCTGGAACCACCAGCGTGGTTCCGTTTGCTGCCTGGCGGAGCTTGTCCCACTGGATCGATCCGAACACAAACATCTTGTCTTTCTTAATCGGCCCGCCAACCGTGAACCCATAGGTGTTTTCACGAGTGCTGGCCTTCTCCACTCCGTTCAGTTTGTCCCCAGCGTCCGTAGAGTTCAGGGCGGAGTTCTGGAGCAGATCGAAAACCGACCCGTGCCAGGTGTTGCTGCCGCTCTTATAGAGCAGGTTTGAAACCGAGCCACCACCGTGACCGAATTCGGCGTTGTAGGAGTTGGTCTGAACGATAACTTCCTGGGTAGCTTCCAGGTTCGAAACCTGCAGGGCCTGTCCCTGAATGGCCTGGTCGTTATTGTCCTGGCCTTCAATCAGGAAGTTGTTGGCGCGCGGACGCGTACCGTTTACCGAGAAGCCGATACCGTTGGTGAAATCTTCACGCGAGGTCGGTGCAACCACGCCGGGCTCAGTCAGAACCAGCGCGAGCGGGTTCAGGCTGGCAATTGGAATCTGGGTGATTTCCACCTGCGAGATGTCATGCGAAATCGCACCATCTTCCGTGTGCAGGGTTTCAGGCTGGACGCTGACTTCAACCGTCTGCTCAGTCTTCCCGACTTGCAGCGTCGCGTTCGCCGTGGTCACAACCGAAGCGTTAACGTTGACGTTCTGCAGCTTCAGTTCGGCGAAGCTGCCGGCCTTTACGCTGATTGTGTAAACGCCGGGCGAAACCGACTCAATGCGGTATGCACCAGACGCGTTTGTGGTAGTTTTCTTGGTCTCACCGGTCGCTACCGAAGTCGCGGTGACAGTGGCGTTTGAAACCACCGCCCCCTGCGGATCAGTTACAACGCCGGCAATCGTGCCGTTACTCGTCTGGGCTACCGCGATTCCGGAAAGCACCAGGACGAATGTGAGCACAGCCAGTAGCGCTGAAGCACTTCTCAGCAGCTCACGCAGATTACGATTCATCTCAATCTCCATCTCTTCTTGTCTGTCTTGTGTTCTTAACCAACATTCACCGATGCCGGTGAACCTTTGCCCCCTTATTCTGCAACTTAGCTGCCGTTCATCTTCGTGAGAAATCAATAACTTACGATGCCCTTAAGCAACTCTGCTCCGGTATTCTGGATGAAATTAGGCCAATACCTATTAAAATCTGGATGGCCGTTTCACCCCAGAAATGAAGCTAAATGCAGGTTTGGCAGTGGAATAATTAAGCTGTCTATCTGAGATGTTCTACGGCCATGCTGGAAGGCAAGAAGGAGGTATTGTTCACCATTGTTGAAGCGACGCCAGGATACGACTAGCACTGATTCCATCCAATTCTTCCCATTCAGCGATTCCTTGAGCTCTTAAGACATTCCCGTCTGGATCAAGCAGAAAAATGGCAGGATAAGCGAGAGGCGCGTTCCTTGATTTCTGCAACCGCGTGAGGACGCATTCAGCGCCTTTCTCTGTAGCACCGTCAACATGCAGCAAAACGAACTTGCTGTCGCGCACGCGCGTCAAGTCCTCATTCGTCGAAAACACCCGTTCCAGTTGCATACAAGGAGCGCACCACTTTCCCCCCGCGATCAGGAGGATCCGCTTTCCCGTCCCATGAGCTGCCATCCGCGCCCGTGCAAGGTCCATCTGCGCATCGCGCGTATCGTCATAAGTGGGCACCGAGAAC
>DATAEJ010000139.1:0-13030 GCA_036258095.1 Candidatus Angelobacter sp.
CCCCTGCCACCCCCCGGTTCGTCCCCGATCGTCCCCGGTCGTCCCGGGGGTATCCCGGCCTCGTCCCGACGGATATCCCGGTTTGATCCCGACCCTGTCCCGGTCTGTCCCGACGATCGGCAGAGGGTTGTGGCAACCGTGACACACTCGTCCATGCGCTCTCCGCTTTCCAGCCGTGCTCGCTCCGCAGTTTGGCTCGCGATGAAAGTGTCAACTATGTCCCCGGTTCAAACTGTCAACCATGTGCCCGGTTCGTACCGCTTTGTAGCACAGGCGCCCTCGCCTGTGCCGGTGCTCTCTTAATGTTCTTCATGACTGTTGCCAACCGGAAATAACCCAGCCCGTCCGGCAGTGGAGTCAATATCAGGTGAACGTGGCATTCCAGTTCATAGCGCTTGCCGTCGTCGTACAAACAATGGCCAAGGACCAGCCACTTCGTCCATTCAGGGTCAGATCGTCTCTTGTATGAAACGTGAGAAGTACGAACCGCCACCTTTTTCAATGTGCTTTACTAAGTGCCGAGTTTTCAAAGACCGCCATCTCCACCCTGGGGCGGATCGGGACCCCATTACCCTGACGTTATTTTGCCTTATATTCGCTACCGTGTCAAGCTGTTCATAGTCGTTAGCCCATCGTATGTCCGACTTGCGAGCCGGCGACCGGCTGGATCGATCACACCTTCTCAACTACCGCAGTGTTCCTTTGTGTCCTTTGTGGTTAAATCTGACTGGATATGGCTCGCAAGAAAAAAAAGACGTTTACCGCCACCAAAGCGGTGAAAGCCATGGCGCGGACCGCCATTGGAACGCCGCCGCCTGTCCGCCGCGAAGAAAGCACCCGTCGCGTGAAGAAAGAGAAGCACAAAGCAACCATCAGCAGGCTGCTTTCAGAATCTGAATAGAAATTAGCCGTGGGTTGGCGCTGATTCGGCGTTTGTGCCCGCCAGTCCCAGTTCACCTGCCACCACCTTCATGGCTTCGATACAAAACGCAATGTGCTCTTCCAGGTCCACCCCCAGATCAGCTGCGCCATTGGTGATGTCTTCGCGGTTTACGCTTCGCGCAAATGCCTTGTCCTTCATTTTCTTGCGCACTGATTTGGCCTCTACTTCGGCCAGCGACTTATTCGGCTTGACCAGCGCGCTCGCGGTAATGAAGCCCGCCAGTTCGTCGCACGCATAAAGCACTTTCTCCATCTTGCTTTCGCGCTTCACACCGCTGTAATCGGCGTGGGAAAGGATGGCGCGTCGGATCTCCTCCGGATACCCGCGCTCCTCCAGAATTTTGTTGCCGACGAAAGGGTGCTCCTCAGGTGTCGGGTACTTCTCATAATCGAAATCGTGCAGTAAGCCGGTAATCGCCCACTTCTCCTCGTCCTCGCCAAACTTCCGCGCGTAGGCGGTCATGCATGCTTCCACCGCCAGCATGTGCTTGCGAAGGCTTTCTGACTGGGTGTACTCACAGACCAAATTCCATGCAGACTGGCGGTTAATCATAGGCTTTTATCTTGTGTTTCTCCTTGTGTTCTCTGGTTTGCCTGGTATTTCTACCTGTTTTACCGTAATTTTTCCGTTGACAAAGCAACCATGGTTTGATGAAACTACCCTAAGTTGTAGGAAGTAAACAATAAACCGTTTTTGGAGTTTTGCCTGCTCTGGCACTCCGAAACACCTATGGCAACAACGCTGGCGCCGGTTGATTCCCGGGAAGTGGTTCGTTGCGATCATTGCCACCTCGTCCAGTTCCGGACGACAAACAACCTTTGCAGACGCTGTCGTACATCGCTCGATGAGGACGAGCCTGAGCCCATCCTCGTCGAACAGCCAACCATGATGGAGGCGCCGTCCTCTAGTTCCGGCCATTTACAGATTGCTGCCGCCATCCGCAACCTGCGCCAACGGTCCGGGCTCAGCCAGCGCCAGCTTGCATTGAGGATGCAGGTGCCCCGGACATATGTCTCGAAGATTGAAAACGAGAAGGCTGTACCGACACTGTCTTCCTTGCAGCGGCTGGCGACTGCCCTTGAGGTCTCGGTGGGCGATCTGCTCAAAGGCTATTCGCACACGCTGGAAGATGACATTGCCGACCTGATGGAGGATGGCTTCATCGCTGAACTGGTACCCATGCTGGGTAGCCTGGACCAGATTCAGAGGTCAAGTCTGCTGACGCAAATGCGTGAATTGAGTATCCGGCCCAGAAGAAGCGCTTAGCCATACAGTCGAGATCAGCCGCCGGCGTTCACGAAGCTATGGGTCGGCTTCGCGGCGAGTGGCGGCTTTTTATCGGCCGCGAGCGTCTGCGTGCTGCCTGGCAACATGACCCGAACTTCGTCACTCAAACTTTCTGGTGACGAGCATGCGAATACTTCCACTCTCGACTTTTCTCATCATTTGCCTTCTTGGCTGTACATCGAACCAAAACCCCGATGCCACACGCAAAGACGCTGCCGACGCCACGGCAAAGATCAGGGACGACAGCAAGAAAGCCGGCGCCCAGATAAAAAAAGGGGCTCAGCAGGCGGGCGTTGATGCCAAAGCCATCACGCAAGGCGTGCGCGAAGGCTGGAATTCCAGCGACAAGGTCAACCTGAATTCAGCCGGCCAGGCGCAACTGATGCAGCTTCCAGGCGTGGACGCGGATTCAGCACAGCGGATCATCCAAATGCGCCCGTATCACACAACCGAAGAACTGGAAACGCGCAGCGTAGTATCGGAAGACGTTTATGGCCGGATCAGGGACAAGGTGAGCGTGCGGTGAAAGGCAGGCGGAAGCCGCCTGCCCCCGGAAGAGATTCTTACTTGTAAGCAGCGATTGCAGCCGCCTCGTCGTCCCGGATGTCGAAAACTGTGTAGAGCTTTGTGATCTGGAGCAGGTCATGCACTTTCTTGGTAAGGTTCAACAGCTTCAATTCGCCGCCCTGATTGCGGACGGAAGTGAAGGCGCTGACCAGCTCGCCGATCCCTGAGCTGTCAATGTACGTTACATCGCTGAGGTTTAAGAGGATCTTTTTCTGCCCCTTGCCCAGCAGGTCGCGAACCGTGTCACGCAGTATCACACTTCCTTCTCCCAGCGTGATTCGGCCGCTCATATCCACAACGGTGACGCCGTTGACCTGCCGACTGCTTGCCTTCATTGTCACTGTGATTCCTCCTTGGTATCCGCCGCTCTGCGGCCTACATGCTTGATCAATGTGATTTCAGTCCCTGGGTGCACATTTCTGAACTTCACTTCATCCATGAATGCCCTGATAAGAAAAATCCCGCGCCCGGAACCCTTCATCAGATTCTCGGGAGCCAGCGGGTCGGGAATGTTGTGCGGGTCCAGGCCCACTCCCTGGTCTGCTACTGTGATGACCAGGGCATCCCCGGTTGTTTCATAAGCCAGCGTGACTTTTTTCTCCGGATCGTAAGCGTTGCCGTGCAACACTGCGTTCACACAGGCTTCACGCACCGCCATGCTGATGCTGTACTGTTCGTCCTCGCCGAATCCGGCGCCTGCCGCCGCCTCCATGGCCGTACTTTCAGCCTTGTTGACGCTGTCCAGTGTGGAATCCAGCGTGTACGAAACCCGTTTTGTCATGCGGCGATCCACAAATGTCAATTGAGACGGCACGAACCTATCGTCACGGTGGGCAGAAATGCTTAGTTTGCCTATCGGGAGCCGCGATTGTCAAACACGTGGTTGATCTGGCGCAATAACCGCACTCGACTGCTGCCGTTGCTTTTCTGTCCTCGCGATAAGCTCTTCAGCCGCGGCAGCATGGTCGTTTCCCGCAGAATGTGAATGCTGCCAACCGGGAAGCGTCTCCACCACGCCTGCGCAGGGGGCGGGGCTATTGTGTCCTGATTGGCAGGCGATGAGCCCAAGGCGCGTTTCCGAGTCCAGAAAATGAACGAGTCTCAAATGTGCGCCACAACGGCCGAATCTTACTGCCGAGTCGGAGCAAACTGCAGCACCATCATGCTCTGGTCATCCATCTGGCGAGGATCGGCGCGGAAGTTGAGAACGTCGTCGATGCAGTCCTGCAATAACTCGTGGGTTGAGCGATCCACGCAACGCTCAAGCACCCTGGCCAGTCTCTGGGCTCCATATTCCGTGCCATCCGGTCCCAACGCTTCTGTAAGCCCGTCGGTGTAGAGAACCAGGCTGTCACCGGGCGAAAAGTCGTAGGTTGTGCTTGAGAATTGCTGGTCGTAAAAGAGTCCGACCGGCACGGTAGCGGTCTCAAAGGACCGGAGCTTGCCCGGGCCGATATGGTAGGGGGCCAGGTGCCCTCCGTTGCAGATTTCTACCTGCCCACAGGCCGACGCACGTCCGCAGATGAGCGTGGCATATTGCGTCGGAAGCGTGCTCTCACAGAAGATCCGGTTCGCCCGCTCCACAATTTGCGGAAGGCTGAGACCAGTGGGAATGAGTACGCGGAACATGGCGTGCAGATTGGCCATGAGCATCGACGCTGCTACGCCCTTTCCGGAAACATCGCCCAACATGAAATACAGATCGTTGCCATGGGTAACCAGATCAAGGTAGTCGCCACTGACTGCGCCCGCGGGCTGGTAATGGTATGCAACTTTCCATCCTGAAATGGTCAAATCGCGCTTGGGCAGAAGCCCGCCCTGAATACGCGCTGCCAGTTCCAGGTCATTTTCCAGGGCGCGTGCCTCATCGGGAGCGAGGCACCCGAGGCAAACCCGCGTCAAAGGGTCGGCAATCAAACGGTCGGGCTCGACCGTATCATGGCAGACTTCACAGGTCCCGTAAGTGCCGGCTTCAGCCCTTTCAAGAGCTCGATCAACCTGGTCGAGCAGCTGAACGAGCTGGGCCGTCTCCTGCTTTGCCAGAGCTGTTTCAAGCTTCTCCCGCCGAACCAGCAGCTGCTCCCGGAGAAGACGAAAATCGGTGACCTGGACTGCCATACTGACTCCTTCCAGTAACAGAATCCGCAGCCATGCTCGCGGATTCAAAATTTAGTGGCTTAGAAGACATGCTACACGTGGTTCTCGATGTGCACCCATCCGAATTTTGCGCTCAAAACGCGCGATTATTCTGGCAAGGATAATTCACATTCGGTATTCTGCGAATTGGACTCCGTAAATGATGCAGCCCGTGGCACTTTCGCGCATCCTCGGTGCCCCGGTTTACGATGAAACCGGCGGCCTGGCCGGGCGTGTGCGCGAAGTCGCCATCTCCCCCAAGGACGATCCCAACCGGATCTCTGATCTCGTTGTTAAGACCTCAGATGGAGACCGCCTGCTCTCGTCTGGCTTCGTCAAGGCAGTCACTGCCTCCGCCGTGCTTGCTACCGGCAAATGCGATCAATGGCCACCGCTTGCCAGCTCAGAAGGCATGCTCCTCCTCGAGCGCGACCTGCTCGACCAGCAGATTATCGATGTCTCTGGCCGAAAGGTGGTACGCGTAAACGACGTTGACCTGTTGCCGGAGGGCACCAATGGCAGCACCAAGCTTAAGGTGGGCAACGTCGACATCGGACTCCGCGGTGCAATCCGTCGCTTGCTGAAAGGCCTGGCTCCGCACAGCGCGATTGAAGCTCTCGCCGGCCGCATGCCCGCAAGAGTGATTCCGTGGGAGGCCGTCGATCTGATCGAGACTGACCCCGCCCGGCGTGTCCACCTGAAGCTGGAGTACGAGCGCCTTTCCAAGCTGCATCCGGCTGACATCGCCGACATCCTGGAAGACCTGGCGCCCGCGGAACGTGGTGCCGTATTCGAGTCCCTGGATGAGGGAGTTGCCGCGGAAGCCCTCGAAGAGATCGATCCCGAAATCCAGGTCGAATTGATGCGCTCTATGGATTCCGAGAAGGCTGCCGACATCGTCGAGGAGATGAATCCCGATGCAGCGGCCGACCTCCTGGGAGATCTGCCCCAGGAGACCTCCGACGAAATCCTCGAAGAGATGGAGCCGGAAGAGCGCGAAGAAGTTTCCGAGCTGCTGGAATACGAGGAAAACACCGCGGCCGGCCGCATGACTACGGAGTATCTATGGCTCGCGCCGGAAGCTACGGTGGGCGATGCTATTGATAAGTTGCGCGAATTTGAAGGCAATCCCGAAACCATCAATACGGTTTTTTTGGTAGACGCCGATCACAAGCTTGTGGGCGCCGTTCCCCTGGTGTCACTCGTTGTCGCGCCGGCAGGAACCAGGCTTTCCACGCTTGCGCCCGAGCATGTGATCTATTGCAAGGCAGAAACCAGCGAAACCGACGTTGCGGAGATGTTCGACAAGTACAACTTGATGACCCTTCCCGTGGTCGACGATGAGCAACATCTAAATGGCGTAATTACCGCCGACGACGTAATTACCCTGCTTCGCGATCGCCTCTAGGAGCAACTCTTCACTTGCCACGGTGCATCGAAAATTTCTTCTACTCTCAATATGCCTCGCAAACCCAGGAATTCCAAAGACGAACGACTGTGGATCGCGCCCAACTTCACGCGCTCCCGGCGTCCCCATAAACCACCAATTGCAAAGCCGGTGAACCCGGATTTCCCGCCTCTTTCCCCGGAACTCGATAACGATTCGAGCGTGGCCAGGCTGCTCGAACTGGCGGACATCGCGCTGACCAGGAATACTGATGACGATCTTTCGTGAGTGTGCAGAGGAAACTTCAATGCGGGTCTGACCCGAAGCGCAGTACATTGCCATCGGGATCTTCCACCTGGAACTCAATGGCCCACGGGTAGTTCGCCAGAGGCCGGCGGATGCTCACTCCACGTGCAACAAGTTCGTCGTGCAGTTGAGTCGCGTCTTCCACTCCAATCCACACCCACGCGCCACCTCGGCCCTGATCGCCCCGGCACAGATACATATTCGCGCCGTGTCGTCCTATGCCCGTGAAATCGTCATCACCCCACTCCGCTTTCGTGAAGCCTAGCTGGCCCACATAAAAATGCAAACTTGCCTGCATGTCTTCCACCCGAAGAATCGGCTGGCTGTTCTCAAAATGAACGCTAATGGGGGTTCCCGGCATCACTGCACGCCTCCGAGCGCCTTTTCCAGATCGCGCTTGAGATCTTCCACGTCCTCCAGCCCCACATACAGGCGCACCAGCCGCGACCCGTATGCCGGGCGCTTTGGTGATTGAAGATCGTAAGTCATTACCAGGCTGTTTACGCCACCCCAGCTATAGCCAATCTCGAAGAGATCAAGCGCGTCAACAAACTTCAGGACCCTCTCCTTGCTGAAGCTCTCACGGAATACAAAGGAAAACAGTCCTGACGATCCGGTAAAGTCCCGCTTCCACAGTTCGTGTCCGGGGCAGGACGGCAGAGCCGGATGTAAAACCCGTTCTATCTCCGGGCGGGTGGCAAGCCAGCGTGCCAGCGCCAGTGCGGAGTGTTCCACCTGTTTGAGTCGCACCGCCAGCGTTTTCATACCACGCAGTGCAAGCGAGCAGTCGTCGGGCGAGGCTGCGCATCCCAGCACCTGATAGGTCTCTCCGATCAGGTCAAACAATTTTGCATCCCTCACTGTGACCGACCCGAGCAGTACGTCACTATGGCCGCCGACGTACTTCGTCAACGCCTGCAAGGAGACGTCGACCCCGTGTGTAAACGCGTCAAAGTACACCCCCGAAGACCACGTGTTATCGAGTACCACCAGCGCTCCATGGCGGTGTGACGCCTCCACCATCGCGGGAACATCTTGTACTTCCATCGTCAGCGAGCCCGGATTCTCGCACCAGACCACACGCGTATTGGGCCGCAAGTCCTTTTCAATCTCCGCGCCCGCAGCAGGTGCGTAATAACTCACCTCCACGCCAAAACGCCGCAACACGTCGTTGGCGAACTTGCGGTTCGGGCCATAGATGTTCTCGGGAATCAATACATGATCGCCGGCGCGCATGAGCGCCAGATGCACAAGGGAAATCGCTCCTTGCCCTCCGGGCGTGATGAACGTCCGGTATCCGTGCTCGAGTTCACAGACCTTTGCCGCCAGCTCCAGTGTTGTGGGCGTGCCATAAAGTCCATACGTGTATCCGTGGTCGTAGTGGTTCCAATGCTCGTCTGCTTCCGCAGCCTTGTCGAACAGCACCGTTGATCCGCGATAAACAGGCGTAGCCAGCGAGCGAAAGCCCTGCGGAATTTCCGCCTCAGAGTGGATCAGCTTTGTCTTCCAATCCTTGGACATTTTGCCTTCAGTCTCAGAACCCGCGTTTTCTGCGGGTGAGAGATCCCTATTCTCTCGTGAAATTGAATTTCGAATCAGTTCTTCAGAAGCGTGCACGAGCCGGGCTCGCCGCGCGATTGATGATAACGCTCTCACGGGAATTGTAAGCCTCTCAGGTTCCGCTCAATGACTCATCGTTTGTTCCACGAGATCAACTCCATCGCCGATCCTTACTGCCTCGCTTCTGCGATTTCGCACCACGTGAGCGCTGTTAGATTTTTTAATTCCTCTCTAATGCAACTGCAAGGTTGGCGCCCTACCGTAAATCCAGGCTGAACTGTTTCAATCTGTAGGAGGTACCCGTCAATGAAACAGGTCGTTATGTTCTACGTTCCACTGCGTTACATTCCCAGGCAGCGCCCCTGGGTTGCTCCGGGACTCCGCGGCAAAGTATTGCAATTCCATGTGAAAAAATCGGCTTGATGCTGCGCTGGAGATCACCCGCTAGCGCCCCGGCCTCGTGATACTTTGTTCTGCATGAGTGTCTCAGCTGCCATTCCTATTGGCGCCAGCGGTCTCCGCACCGTCGTTGTCACCCGCGAATTGACCGTAGCCCACTTCCATCCTGAAATGCCGGAGGTCTACGGCACCCCCATGATGATTTACCTGATGGAGCTTGCCGCATCCGATGCGATTCAGAGCTACCTGCCGCCCGGATGGGCTTCCGTAGGAGCGGTTGTGAATGTGCAACACCTCACCGCAACTCCGGTGGGGCTCACCGTCACGGCTCGCGCCAGGGTCGTCCAGGTGAACGGTCGCATGATCAGCTTCGCGGTGGAAGCCCATGATGGCGTCGAAAAAATCGGTGAAGGTACGCACGTCCGCGGTCTCATCGACCTTGCGCGCTTCCACAGCAAAGTGTCACAAAAAAACAAGCAGCAATAGATTTAGATTCCCGTTGTGGCCGGAGGGAACATCATTTATTGTTGTCCCCGCAATATCAACCAACTTCCCACCCGTTCCACTCTTGTGACCAATGAGATGGCTGAGGCACTGGAAAACCCGCACCCTGCTCCTCATGTCGGTGATCGGGCCAGGCTTCATCACGGCCAACGTCGATAACGACGCCGGGGGCATTTTTACCTATTCCCAGGCCGGTGCGCAGTTCGGCTATACGCTGCTGTGGACCATCGTTCCCATGATGTTGTCGCTCATCGTGATCCAGGAAATGGGAGCCCGAATGGGCGCGGTAACGGGCAAGGGATTGAGCGATCTCATCCGCGAAGAATATGGCCTGCGGCTCACGTTTTTCATGATGCTCGCGCTGGTCGCCACCAATTTCACCAACGTCGTGGCCGAATTTGCCGGTGTGGCCAGCTCCCTGGAACTGTTCCGTGTTTCGAAGTACATCAGTGTCCCACTGGCTGCCATCGCCGTCTGGGTGCTGGTGGTGCGCGGCAACTATAAGAGCGTGGAAAAGATCTTTGTTGCTGCAAGCTTTTTTTACATTGCGTACATCATTGCCGGCGTGCTCGCGCGACCGGACTGGAATGCTGCCATGATCGGGACCGTCAGGCCACCGACTCAGCAGGCGCTGAAGAGCCACGATTACGTATACATGGTCACGGGCATCATCGGCGCGACAATCGCTCCCTGGATGCAGTTCTATCTCCAGGCGTCGGTGGTCGAGAAAGGCGTCGGTCTGCAGCACTATAAGGCCACCCGGCTGGACGTGATCGTGGGTTCAGTGTTCGCACCGGTTGTGGCGAGCTTTATCATCATTGCCTGCGCCGCAACCTTGTGGGTGAATGGCCATCACAATATTGACAGCGCAGCCGATGCAGCTCGCGCTCTTGGACCGCTGGCTGGCCGGTACGCCAAACTCCTTTTCTCCGCGGGCTTGTTCAACGCCTCTTTGTTCGCTGCATCGATTCTGCCGCTCTCGACGGCCTACACGGTCTGCGAAGGACTCGGGCTGGAGTCAGGGCTGGACAAAAAATTCAACGAAGCCTCGGCTTTCTACTGGCTCTATACCGTGCTGGTCGGAGCCGGCGCGGCCGTGATTTTGTGGCCGAAGTTCCCGTTGCTGAAGATTCCCATTCTTTCCCAGGTGCTCAATGGAATCCTGCTGCCCTTTGTGCTCATTTTCATGCTGTTGTTGATCAACAAGGGCCGGCTCATGGGTAAACACGTGAATACCCGCTTCTTCAACTGGGTGGCATGGATTACAGCCGCTGTAATGATCGTGCTGAGCGTCATGCTGGTGGTGTCATAGCTAAAGCAGCTTGCCTTCTGCCAGGCGCTTGACCAGTTCGACGTCAGCTTCCAGGAAATCGAAATTGGGTAGGATCTCCTTCTTTGCCCATTGCACATCCCGGAAGATGCGGTTCTGGATCTCTCCTGAGAATTTCTCCACCAGGAAAAAGTGCAGCTCAAACGCGCTCCCGCCGTTGTAGACATGGCGGATGGTCTCGACGTGCCGGCCGATCGTTGCCTTGATTCCCAGTTCTTCTTCCAGTTCGCGATGGAGCGCATCTTCCGGCTTCTCGCCCGGCTCAACCTTGCCGCCGGGAAACTCCCACTTCAGCGGCATGGACTGATGTTTTGTGCGCTGGCACACCAGAAGCTCGTCTCCGCGCACAATCAGTGCCGCCACAACTTGCCTGAGATGTGCCGTGGGTTTCATGCCGAAGTGAAAGAACAAAGAACGATGATACAGGAGCGAGCGATCTGATCTAGGGAGACCTGTTTGAACGGAAGGGGCGATTACGGCTTCGGTAGTACGCAGCTTGTGAACGTAAACGCGAACAAGGCGAGTTCCGGCTGCTGCGTGATCAATTCCAGCGTGTGCGTGCCGAAGTCGGAGTTGCTGACCAGCGCGTACATTCGCGGAGCAGCCACGCTCACAAAGCTGCGGCCCTCCCGGAAGTAAATATCCGGCGTGGCGACTGCGCGATCAAGCGGCCGTCCATCCTGGCGGATCTCGGCTTCGCGAGGCTCACGGTTGAATGAAGCCATTACCAGGTTCACGCCGGCTGCTGAGTAGGTCAGGGCAACGCGCGCCGGCTTGTCGGACGCAGACTCAAAGTGATCGCCCGTTGCCGTCCAGCGTCCGTAAGCATAGAAGTAGCCTTCGCGCATCTCGCCTGCGTGGGAGTAGTCGGCGCTCTGGTCTTCCACGAACTCGCCGGCGTTACCGATCCGTCCGCGGCGGTGGCCCAGGTACAGTTCCGGCGAAGGCTGGTAGCAAACTGCTCCTGGTCGATCGTCGTCGCGCACTGGATCCATTAACTGTGGTAGCACTGCACTGGGATTGATTTCGCGGATAAGCTGCTGAATGGTTTCTTCGGTCTCGCGATAGCTGCCTTCTCCGAAGTGTGCGTACCGAAGGTATCCTTCGCCGTCGATCAGATACTTGCTCGGCCAGTAGCGATTGGCAAAGGCCTGCCACAACTCCATTTCGCTATCGAGCACAATGGGATACGTAAGTCCGAATTCCCGGATTCCCCGCTCCACGTTCAGCTCATAGCGGGCGAAAAGAAACTCAGGCGAGTGCACGCCAATCACGGTCAGGCCGGCGTCCTTGTAGCGCGCGTGCCATTCCTTCAGGTACGGCAGCGTACGGATGCAGTTGACGCAGGTGTAATCCCAGAAATCAACCAGCACCACGCGCCCGTGTAGTTGGCGCATGGAAAGCGGCGGAGAGTTGAACCACACCCGGCCAATTTCGGGTGCGCGCACTGTGCCTTTTTCGATGATCAAGTTTCTGTGACTCCCAACTCGAAGATATGCATAATAAGCTTAGCTAAACTCGTGTTCTGAATGTGGGAGTACAAGCCACTACCCTCAAAAGCGGTAAGTAAAGCCACTACCCTCAAAAGCGGTAAGTATTTGTCGGCAAGTCCATGCGCCTGCACGCCTTGTCGCTCATCTTCGATTGGTGCACGATGCCGCCGCGCGGCTCATCAACAGAATTCTCCACAGCGTTCCCTGCGTTGCGGCTCGATTCCGAATCGATTTTGTTTGGTGCAGCTACGCATGATATTGGGAAGGTACTGCACCCCGAAGAGCTCCGGCAGCCAGGCCGGGAGCACGAGTCCGCTGGAGCATCGTTACTTGCACAGTATGGTGTGCCAGTTCAAATTTGCGCGGTTTGCGCGAATCCACGGTACTTGGCAAACCGACACCCATGTCGTTCTCGAAGTTCTCCTTGTCGCGCTGGCTGACAATATCCGGAAGGGAAAACGAATTCCTGAGCTGGAAAGTCGAGTTGTTGGTGAACTATGTGCAGCCACCGCTGGAGAGCAGTGGGAGGTGTTTGCCACGGTTTATGAAATACTTGAGCGAATCGGCAGCCAGGCTGACGCGCGACTCGCGTGGCAAAACCAATTTCCAGTCGACCGCGAACCGAACTATGACGCCTCTTGGGCTGAGTGAACCCTCGTCCCGATCTGGCGCAAGCCCCTCGCTACTTCGAACTTCTCAGGGTGGATCGCAGCACAAAGCGCTTTCAAGCCGTCGAGCAGCGTACTCGCGGGTGTATTGAGGAATTCGTCGTTGATGCAGTAAACGCGTCCGCTCCGTACGGCATTCGTCTGCTCCCAGCCGGTGCGCGCGGCAATTTTCTCGAGAGGGACTCGATCGCCAGCGCCACACCAGGCTGCGATGACCACGTCAGGATCCGCGGCTGCAACTTCTTCGGTGATGATCTGCCGGCCGGGTTCGCCCAGGAACTTTCCTCCTGCGGCTTCCACCAGTTCTGCAACCCATGATTGAGAAACGATCAGCGGCTTGCCCCATTCCTCGCTATACACGAGCGGTTTGTCGAGTTCCCCGGTCCGGCGTCGCACCGCATCGATACCCTGCTCCAGTCGGCCGACCAGCGCCAGACCCCGGTGCTCAGC
>DATAEJ010000140.1:0-6537 GCA_036258095.1 Candidatus Angelobacter sp.
GCGCGGATGAACCAGACCTGACGACGCAGATCGGCATCGCCCAGGCTCTGGACGACCTCACGCGAGAGTTCCAGGCCCGATCTGGTCAGATATGCTTCGATCTTCTGCCCGTCGCTGCCCAGGAGATCGCTCGATGCAGGCTGTGTAGTGAATATGGGAATGTCACCTTGCAGGAGATCGCGACGCTCGCAGTTGATCAGCGGTAGCAGGTGCGAGTTCTCTTCGACGCCCACCCAAAGGCGGTCCAGCAGGAGTTCGAGATCAATGGCATCGCGGAGGTAATCAGGGTGGAGCGACTGCGAGAGCAGCACGCCATAGCCGCGCGTGGCCCGCGCCACCACTCGCACTTCGTCGTGCACAAAGCGGTTCAGCGGGCCGCGTTCACACAGCAGTTCGTCTTTATTTGCGCACAGCAGCTCATACATCCGGGTGAAGCCGGCGACGATTGATTCCACATAATGGCGAGCATCAATCTCCTCGCCCTCCACGGTTGGGCGGTTACGCGCGCCGGGCATGCGGAAGGGCTGGCGCACGGCTGCCATCTCGTCGGTCCCTTCGCTCACCCACCGCAAAATATTGTCCGTGATCTGGCCGGCTGCGCCACCCAGCCCACTTAGCTCGATGCCGGCATAATCAGCGTGAACGCCAGTGCGACGTGGCAGCAGTCCGGTTCGCAGCACGGAGCGGCTCTTGGCCAGGACTACCATGCGCGCATCAGGTTGCTGAATTTCTATTTGGCGCAGCCAGGGATGAAACAGTGCTTCCAGATCGACCAGTACTGGATGTTCACCACAGGCCAGTAGATTTTCAAAATGCAAGTCCGTACCCTGCAGAACATAGAGGATGGCGAGGTACTCGCCCTGGCGTTTATAGAACCGAACAACCTCTTCCCGCGATCGACAGCCGGATGTCTGCACAAACTCTATCCAGCCGTGAGACTCCCGGTCGAGCACTTTCAGCGTTCGCAACGGCGGCGTTGCGCCTTTTCCATTGCTCCACTCCAGAAACTCCTGGAAATGCTGGTCGACCGCTGTAGACCGTGGCTTGTAAACCAGTTGAAAGCCACTGCTGAATCTGGCAATCACCACAGACCGGCTGCGGCGATGCGTATCACCTGCGCCTGCGGCGGCTTCGGTCAGCAGCGCGCAGTCGGCGCCAAGGTTGAAGAGCCTGGTGAGTTCGGGCCAGTCGCTGGCAAGGTGCTCAAGGAATACCGCGCTGAAGCTGATCCAATTGTCGACGGCTTCGGCGAGACGGCGAGCCATTACTGGATACTCGCTCAGCAATTTTTCCGCAATAGTCGGCTTACCCAGTTGCTCGCTGAAGCTGAGAAAACGTTCCGTCGGCGTGCTTCCCTGCAGGCGCCCTTCCAAGCGCGCGACATGCAGCTCAAGGACCATGGTTTTGGCAATGAGCATGAGCAGCCGCGGCGGCAGGCTCGCGTACAGGGCCTGCGCCGCAGATGAAGGGTCAAATGGCGAGCAGGGATACTGATCTTTGATCTTCTCTGCTCGGCTCAGCAGTTCACGACGCGCGTGGGACAGAAGCGGATCCACGAGGCGGAGAAAGCCTGCTTCAGGATGACTCGCGACCGGGCCCCATTCGGGGCGGTTGCCGTCGCTGGAAGGCGCCGAATAAGCAAGTGCGAGCAGATGCAGCCATGTGGGAACAGCGGCGTTGAGACATTCGGGCGCAATTCCGAGCATTTGACTGAGTTCAGATTCGGTGAAAACGTCTTGCTCAAGACGCTTCTGGAACCATGAGTCCTTATCGAAGGGCGAATTCGATTTCCAGAGGGAAAGAGTTTGGGAGGCGAGATCGGGGTCAAATGCAAGGGAGGCTGTACCAGTCGAGCGAAGAGATGTAAGGCGCTCAGAGAGAAACAGGGCGCGCTTCCATGAGTGATTCGTGATGAAACACGGGAGCTGCTGGGTGGCGGTTGAGTGCACGGTTTCGGTCGAAAACCTCAGTCGCTGAAGATTCCAGCGACGCCGGCAACGCAAGAGCGCAGCCTGTCCGTTGTGGATCTCCTTAAACCTTTTCAAAGTGAGGCACGGCTGAAATGCCGTGCCCTGTTCAAAATAGAGCGTTAGCAGCCGCAGGACTTCCAGCTATGGAAGGTCAGCTCGGTACAGCCAAGCGCGGTTGTAAGAGGAATGGAAAAGTCTTCGTCTTCTGTCATCAGACCGCTCGCGATCTTCACTTCCTGATCGGTGAGCATGGTGGGACCGGCCGGATGCTGCGGGATGGCCTGCAACTGCTGGGTGGTGAGGCTGCGGCGGTATTTGGGATCTTTCCAGGAGCGAATCACGTCTACTGTTGATTGTGGGGTAGCAACGATTTCCATTGAGCTCTCCTTTCGATGGTACGGCGGAAGTTATTGTTCCGTCGGCTGGAGCAAGGTTCAAGCGGAATAAGGGAAATCTAAAGAGAGTAGTCCCATTTTGGAACAGGCCGGCAACGCAAGAGAGCTGGCCTGAATCGTTCATAATCAGGTTCTCTGAGTTTTGAAAGGCAGGCCATATGTGGATGAAAGTGTCGCAGCTGGTCCTGGTAGTGCTTCTTACTTCGAGCTGCTTCGGGCAGCCAACACCTCACCAAAACGCCGGAACTCCCTATTTCGCGCAAGCTCAAAAGGAGCTCGCAGAAAATCCCGCAGCTGATGTTCTGACACTCGTACGCCAGGGCTGGACAGCAGTGAAGGCGGAGGGCTGTTCTGATGAGGCTTATGCAGATGGCGTGTGGAGCGCATCACGCCTACTGTCGAATCTTGGCCGTGACCTCGAAGTCGATGCTGTCACGAGTGAGGCGCTGGCGGCATGTGTTAGTCCCGCGCTCTTCCTGGTGAGAGCGCAGATCGAGATCAGGCACGCACAGGAACTTGCGAGGCGAAGGGACCGGGTGAAAGCGGAAAAATTCATGAAGGCGAGCGCGGAGCGGGAAGAGGCCTGGGGCGCAGACAGTTCCGCGCTAGTTTCATTGCGAACGACACTGGCCTTTATGGAGGAGCAACAAGGCGACTGGAAGGAGGCGGAACGGATTCTAAAAGCCGCGCTTGCCGCCGGCAAACCCGATCAACGAACCTGGCCCAAAGATAATTTCATGTTCACGAGGAGGGCACTCCTCTCCTATGGAGAGCCTTACCAGCTCCTGGCAGCGCTTTATGGTCGTCATGAGCGGACCGCAGAGGCGGTGCAGATCTATCGCGATCACGTAGCCGATACACAAGGCACTCCGCAGGAGCATGTCATGGCATTGCGCGAACTGGCCCAATCCCTTGCCGCGCACGGCTTTAACGAAGAGGCGGTCAAGGTACAGCGGCAAGTTCTGCAGGTGGAGACTTCTACAGCAGGCCCGTTCAACAACAGCGCGGGAGAGAAAACAACGCTGGCGAGTTACGAGATCCGAGCAGGACAAAAAGAAGAGGGCATGCGGATCCTCCAGTCTGAGCTTGAACGCACCGTCGCTGAAAAGGGCCTAGACAGCCCGGAATACCACTGGGCGCGCAGCAACCTGGTTGAAAATGCAATCCAAGCCGGGGAATTCGAGATGGCGGAAAAGCTGGCACGCGAAGATCTGGAACGCGCGCAAAAAGCAGCAGACAAGGAGACAGGGCTGCTTGTAAACGCGATGAGTAACTTGTCGCGAGTGCTGTATGCGAAGGGCAACACCTATGCAGCCGGCGAATTACAGAAACAAACCTCCGAGATCTCACTCAAAACGATGAGCGGTCGCTGGGGCGAGTTGCAGAGGAGCTTTGCGGAGGTACAGAAGCTGAACAACGAAGGGAAAACGGCAGAGGCGATGGCGCGGGTGGAGAGTATCGCCGCTAATTATTTTCCCTTCCAGACGGGCGAGTTCTGGCAGTTTCTGCCGGCGGCGCAGTCGTTCTTGAACGTGCCGCAGCACAAGGCTGAAGCGGTCAGGGTGGCAGAAATTGTGATGTCAGTGGCGGAACGCGAGGGGCTGGAAGGTGACCCGAGATCGGGATCATTGCTAGCCGAATGGGCGAACTTCTATGGTGGGAATCTGGGCGATGCAGCGACTGCCAACAAGCTGCTGGAGCAGCTCGAGACCGTGATTCGCGAATGCTGTGGGGAACACTCGCCCAGGATGCAAATGGTCCTGAATGGGCGTCTTGCACTGACGCGCGAACCAGCCGACAGGATCGCGGCCCTAGAGAGGCTTCGCGATTTCGAGGTCCAAGTGTTTGGACCCAACAGTCAGGATGCCGAGAACTCGACGATCATGCTGGCTCAGATTTACCTAAGTTCGGGCGAATGGGGAATGGCGCAAGAGACGTACGGGAAGGCGCTGGAAATCTCGCGTGAGCGCGACGGGATGAAAACATCTCAGTACGTGAACCTGATGGGCAGAGTGGCGATGGATTTTTCGAATTACGGGAAACATCAGGCGGCGCTGGAGATGATTGAACAGGCTCTTAAGCTGTGCGAAGGAATTTTCTATTCAGACCGGGTGAGGCCCAACCTTGAACAAGTGCACCGGCAGATTCTGGAAAGAATGTCACAGCAGGCGAAGAAGTAAGCCGGCCCGATGGGGAGGGCTGCAAGCTGTTGATTTTAGGGCGACAAAAAATTCGTAAAAAAGTCTTGCTTTATTCGCTGGCTCGAGGTACTCTCAATTTGGTGCAGTTTCGACCGGGAGCAGCGCCGGGCACTTCACTGCTGGATGCGTCCATTGTGGGGACGGAGCAGGCAAGGGCAGCAGGCTGCAAATACGTCGTTATGGGTTCCGAAAGGACCTGTTTCGTTCCGGGCGGGGTATAGGTTTGTCCGCCTATACTGGCTGGCCGGTTAAGCGCGTGCTCTCTGATCGCGATCCAGGAAAGAAACGGATCGACTTCGGGAGAGCAAACTCCCGAGGATACGTGTGTCTGAAAGGCCTCTGAAAGGCCCCTCCAGCTAAGTAGCTGTTTGCCAAGAGCTTGGAGCCTTTGGCCATTGGGTTGGCACCCCCGCACTAAAGCGCACATTCCCTAATACATCTTTTCACGGCGCTGAAGCGCCGTTTCTTCCACCGTCGCTACAAGTTGTAAAGACTGAATAGCCCTGAAGAGCAACTAGAGTGATAGGGATCCCCTCGCTCTGCTCGGGACTGAAAAATCTCCCCTCGCGCCCGTTGCGGGACTTCAAAATCTTTTTCGCTCGGCTCGGGACCAGGAGCAACCGAAACCACCGCCACCTCTAGAGGGTGGCTTTTTTATTTCCGGAGAGATTATGACGATTCCATCCGCGAACAAGCAGAAAGCGTTCCAGGGTGAGCAGCAGAAGAAGCAGCGGGAAGACATTGTGGAGGCAATCAAAGATGTCGCCCGAAAACTGGGGCGGCCGCCTATGACGAGCGAGCTGGAACAGATGACTGGTGGAAGAGTGTATCGGGCACAGATCAACCGGCGGTTTGGAAACTATGCCGCCGCGCTGAAGGAATGCGGGTTTGCGCGCCAGGACCACGCAAGACCAAGGTCAATGATGGAGTTGTTCACGCTTTGGGCGACGGCAACCCGCAGCCTTGGGAAGGTGCCGACGATCACGGAATTTCATGCGGCGACGATGGTTTCCAGTGCTTGCCTGGTACGGCGGTTCCGAAAATGGTCCCTGGTGAAGAGCGGGATGCGGCAGTTTATGGAGATGGAGCGACTGGAAGGCGAGTGGGCGGACGTGGCTGAGATCATCAGGAAACACTCGTCGGTGAGGCCGTCCAGCGCAGCGGGCAAAAGGTTGATAGCGCAGGCAGAAGCAGGACAGACGCGTACGCCAACGGAAGAACTGATGATAGAAACTGCAAAACTGAAGGCACCGCATGCAAGAGCTGACCGTCCGATGTACGGCGCGCCCATCTCGCATGCGGCGATGGCGAATGCGCCAATCAATGAGGCAGGCGTGCTGGCACTATTCGGGGCGATGGCACACGAGCTGGGGTTTGTGATTACACGTGTGCAATCGGCATTTCCGGATGTGGAAGCGCTGCGCGAGATGGAAGGCGGCAGAATGCAGAAGGTGCACATTGAGCTGGAGTTCGAGAGCCGAGGATTCGTCGAACACCGGCATAACCCCGAGGGATGCGACCTGATTGTGTGCTGGGTGCATAACTGGAAGGAGTGTCTGGTGGAGGTGATTGAGTTGAGCCGGTTTTTTAGAGGGAAATGAGGTATTTGGTAATTGGTATTTGGTAGTTGGTTGTCAGGACGCGAGTGCGCGGAGTGCCTGCGCTGCACCGGATTAGAAGAACTTGCGGAATTCAGGTTTACGGTGAGCAGTGAGACGCGGCACGCGCGTCTCTACGTCCGGTTTTTCGGTAGCCCTGAAGAACAATAGAAAAGCGGTAGGGATCCCTCGCTTCGCTCGGGACTGAACGCAAAGGCTCGCTTTGCCCGGGACTGAAGGAAACGCCAATTTCTCGGGTATCATAGCGTTCCCGTGGCTGCCTTCACCAAACTGCTGCTTCCACTCAGGCGGCGCGCCTTACGCGATGTGCTCCTTTACGGGCTTTCCGGCGGCTTGCTGATCACCGGGTTAA
>DATAEJ010000141.1:0-3597 GCA_036258095.1 Candidatus Angelobacter sp.
GTCACCAATCACAGGCTCGGGGAAATCTTCATAGCGAGGCGCTGTTCCCAGCGTGTGCAGAACGGCTGCATACATACCAGTTGACCTTTCGAGGACTCCTAGTGTCGGTCCATTGTATGACTCAGCACTCACCCAGTTAGAGTCACGGAGAACCGCAAAGGCAATTTGCCCCAAAAGATGAAAGATCAAAGATGAAAGAGAAAAATCAAGGCGAAAGATGAGATATGAAAGACGAAAGATGAACGATGAAAGACGAAAGATGAACGATGAAAGCCGAACGCTGAACCGAGATGACACTGATTCCGGGTTGAACGTTTGCGGGCGGGTTTAAATCGCGTCGGCCTCTTTGCCCTCTTGGGGTGGCTTGAGGCTTACTTCAACAGCTGCAAGGAACTCCTCAGGCTCAAACACTGAGGCGTAGTAGTCGGCATCGATCCGCTCCTCTCCAGGGAGTTCGAGAGACAGGATGGGGCGTCGTGAGGTGTGCGCCCGGAAGATGCGCGCCAGCTCCTCTTTATCCTCGGCCGGAATTGAGTGGCCCAGGATCACAAGCTGACAGGTGCCGGTTCTGCAGTAATCCGCTGCTGACATAAACCCGAGCGCGGAGACAACGGCATAGCCGCGTGCTTCGAGAAGCATCTGCCGGGTCGCCAGAAGTGTGGCGTCGTAGGAGACAGAAAGGATGCGGTCAGAGCCTGGTGAGGTGGGAATGTTCTGGTTCATGAAATGGCGCCGTGCAAATTGCGTTAATTGAGAGCTATTTTACATCAACTCTGGATGGGCTTTTACCTGCTTGAGTGGGCAGATGGGGCCGGCTCCCTTTATAAGAATTTGCGCCTGAAACACAGCTCAGGCGCCGCTGGAGAGGAAAGATGGCCGAGTATCCGAAACACCCCCCGAAACCTTCCCCATTGAAGTGTCGGAGTTCTGTTTCGGGCACTCAGTCAAAGGGATGTTGTTTTTCTGCTCAGCGACCGTCGAAAGCCGCCGGGAGAATGTGATGGAACGGCGAGTTGCGCCAGAGCGGCGTAATTGTTTTGTGAGAGAGTTTTATCTGAAGAAGAGGCACTTATGACGCGCGGCGGATGCGAATCGGCTTCAAGTCTGCGGGAGGATCCGGCTGGTGCAAACTGCACTCATGGTCTCTCTCCAGGGCGTCGAGCGCGTCTTCAAACATGCTGGCCCCGATACGGAACCCACACTTCATGCAATAGGAGCAAATGACCTGCGGCTTACTGGAAGACTTTTTATGTAGAAACATAAGAGATACTGTGGGCAGGAATTCCAAAGGATTTGCTACAACTGCGATGCGAAAAATTACCGTCCCGGGGGCACGCACAAGCGCCGAGAAGCGCCTGAGCAGCGGGTCAGCGCTGCGGCGGACCGGGATCGTCTCGCCTCGCCGAAGCGGTCGAACTAAAAACACAGGAGTGCATGCGCTCAATGATTGCGAGTTGGTCGTCAGAAGAACCGGCTCCCGCCAAATGGTGGCAGTAGCTGCACATGGAAAGCATGAGAGGCGAATTCTCCCTCACCTGGAGGCGCATAAATTGTTTCATAGACAGTGACCGGAAGGAGCGATGGAAGATTTCCTGCCTGAACAGTGAGATGCTCCGGCGAACATGCCAGCAAATATAAGAGTGACGAACGTCGAGGTTTAAAGCTCCAAGATGCGCCGCGCACCGCTTAAGTTTCACGGTGAGAAACCCGGGAAACCCCCGGGGAAACCTTAGAGACTGGTCCCCAATCGATAGCCCTATCCCGCTCTCCATTACGGTGATTATGTTTCCGTGATCATCACGCCGCGCGTCGCGACGCTGGGAACCGTGGGTAGCAGAAGTAAAAGATCACTTCCGCTCTGCCGAAGGCACGCGCGCAGGCGCAGCCGGAGCGCGGAAAAGCCGCACGCCCGCAGGCGCAGCGGGAGCGCGGAAAAGCCTCACGCCGCCCGCCGCAGCACGGCTTGCTGGTAGCGCGCCAACATCTCCGGATCCTCGATCGACCCATGATGGTGAATCTGCCGCCACACGCCATCAATCGAGCGAAATACGCGTGTCGTGCGGATGGCCAGCTCCAGCGGTGCCCCGTCCTGTAAATCCAGTCGTCCCCGTTCCCGCCCAATCGCGATGAAGATCTCACCGTACCGTTGCAGCGTGTAGTCATGGAACTCAAAGCTGTACTGGCCCGGTGACGCGAACAGGCGTTCATAGACGCCCCGGATCTCACTCCACCCGCGCTTGATTCCGCCCAGCGGATTGTCCATCACTGCGTCATCGCTCGTGTCCCAGTTGCGCTGCATCAGGGCCATGTCACGGTTGTTCAACGCCCGGTAAAACTGTGCGAGCCCGGCCATGGGTTCTCCCGCGTCTGGGATGACCTCGCGGCCAGTCACTGGCTTGTCAACTGTCTGTACCATCTTCTTTCTCCCTTGACCCGCCCCCGGATTTTCCCCGATTTTTCGGGTTTGGTCGTTCGGAACTGGCTAGAGCTAGCAGCCAGAAGCTAGAAGCTGCCTTTCAATCAGTGTTCATCTGTGTGAATCAGTGGCAGCAGGGCTAAGCTGCACGCTTTCGCGCTTCTGCTCATCCGCTTCAGCAAGTGAGCCGAACCCAGTTGGCATTCCGGCGATTCGCAGCAGCAGCTGGTCGAGCACGCGGTCAGGCAGTACTTTCGGCAGCGTGGTCAGGACTCGTGCGTGTTTCCCCACCACGTACCGGGTCCGCGGACGCCTTGCCGTGAGCGCGCGCCGTACCGCCCGCGCCACCACATCGGGCGAGCTTCCATTCATTTCGCGCTCGTAGGCGCGGCCGGCAAAGTTCCTGAGCATCGGCCCGTACGCCGCCGCCCCTTCCTGCGGCAGGCTGGCCGTGACGGCTTCCATGTTCCCCAGCGTCTTTTCCACGGCGGGCGTCCGGATTGCGCCCGGCTCAATGGCAACCACATGAATGCCGAACGGATGCAGCTCCATCCGCAGCGTATCGCTGAACATGGCAAACGCGCTCTTGCTGGCGTTGATCAGGCTGCCGAACGGCACCGCAATGTGCGCGCCCACTGACGTGATATTCACGATCCGCCCGCGCGCCCTTCGCAGCAGCGGCAGGAAGGCGCGCGTCACCGCCAGCTGGCCGAACACGTTGATGTCGAATATTTCCCTGAGATCGTCCTCCGCGATGTACTCGACCGGCCGCGCCATGCCGATGCCCGCTACGTTCACCAGCCCATCCAGGCCTCTGCCCTGGAGCTCAAGTGAAACCTGCTGGGCTGCCGCCGTGATCGACGCGCGATCCGTCACATCGAGTGTCAGCGGCGTCACCCTCAACCCGAATTCAGATCGCAGCCTGTCAGCGTCCGCAGTTTTGCGGACCGTCGCAAACACCTGCCATCCCGCTTCAATCATTCGCGCCACGGAAGCATATCCAATGCCGCTGGAACAACCAGTAATGACCACCGCCTTCGTCCCAGTACGATCCATGATTCCAGTCTCCTTAAAAGAACTCGTCGGCTCTTCTCGAAATCTTGTTTTGCTCAGCCAAAACTTTGGCTTGTCGATTTCGAGCCTTCACTCATACATGACTAGCGCTCACGCCGACCGGATTC
>DATAEJ010000142.1:0-12181 GCA_036258095.1 Candidatus Angelobacter sp.
AACGGGGCTGTAGCGGGAAATGTAGCGCCTCATCGTCACAAGACAGGCAAATGGCCATCTTTCCTCGACGCGTTCTGCAAAGAATCTTGAATGAGAACGCGGCAGTCCTGAAACCTGAGCAACTCGCCCGAGCATGCTCACTGCTGAACACGATCCACGACAATTATTTTGCTCAAGAGTGGGAGCAGGTAATCATCAATGCTGCCGCCAAGGTTGGCTCTGTCGAACATGAGCCGAACTTGGGACGGCCAATTGACTTACTCTTCAAAAGCAATAATTCGTCTGTGGAATTTCTTGCGGATGTAACAACGGTCTCTGATACCCGGAGGAGGAAGCGCGCGTTTAAGTCTTTGCAACTCGACAGTCGCGACGTCCACCATCGCATCGATCAAGCGCTGCCGGCTGCGATAGAAAGGGTTCGGACGTCTGATGAGGCAGGGACAGGTCAGCAGGTTGAGTCGAGCCCATCGTAGGAATTGGCGCCAACCGTGTGCAAGTTCGCGGAAGCTGGAGTCTCCTTTTGTTTTTCTGATTGTTCTTTTCAGTCTCTTCCGTATTGCTTCGAGACTGCGAAGCAGTCGCTTGGCGGCGCCTTCGATACCGCCGGCCCATACAGCAAGATGCCCATGCCGCATCTGCCGAACCGCAGTGCGAACTGCAAGAGCACAGGCACAGATCTCGATGTACTCGAGGGATGTTCGCAGTGCTTTACCTCGGCAGACCTGCAGAGTGCTCCAAAGGCGGTATATGGCTTCCAGTATCTGCGCATCACAGGCGCCCCGGCGATTGATATATTTCAGCGTCAGAATATCGGGGTGTGCACCTGGAGATCGTCCCGTTTTCTGGAGGGTGATGTGGTTGAGAATGAGAACACGCAAGCCGACGTAAATTATGTCAACCTGCACGGCAGTGAACTTCACTTGTACTTTGCAATTCATAAATCAGGCATATGACCCTCCTACCTAGGGCTAGTATCAAGGAACACCCCGCGAGCAATATTCTGCAGGAGGTCCAAAAGGATCCAGAATTTGTGCGGAAATGCCTTGAATGATGTGCGGAAACCTGCGGAACCCGCCACACCAAACTGCGGGAGCGTGCGGAACCCTGCCCCCTCTTTTTGCACTAGGGCGTGGTCATGATAACCACAGGCAGGTGGGAAGCCGTCTTCATGGTCGTTTCAAGACGAGGCCGCAGCGCGCACTTGGGCGCAATCCTGCAGATTAAGCCGTTCGCCTTCAGTCCAGACCCCACAGGGGCGGGCTATGAGCGTAGGGTTGGAGAAGAGTGAATATCCGTTCTCACTGTTCATGTTCTCTGAACTAAGGAGACCATCTGAGCCTCTTCACCCTTTGCCACCACCGAGGAGGAATCCATGTTTCTAGCGCAAGTTTCCATTAGCGTGTGAAACTTGAAAGCTTCTCCGAATCTACCAAGGTTTTCGAGCGGGGAATCGCGCCTTTGCTCCGCAGCAAAAGGGCTTCAGAGGCAAACTTGCACTATCTGCCCCCATCAATCGAGAGATGTCCTGGTTTTGAACTTTTGAGAGACCTCGGAGGACGCCGACGCTATCTCTACTCAGCCTATTCTGGCGGCAATGAGATCACAACGCGATTCATCCAGTCATTCACGACAGCTCATAATAGTGAGGATCCAAGGCAAGCTGGTAAGCATTTAGCCCCTGAGTTGATGGTACTTGTGTAGCATGTGCCGTTAAAGACGCCGGATCTGCAGAGGGAATTGCTTTATTTCGCTGCCGATCTTGTGTTGCCGCTATGACGCGTAAAATGATGCGTTGTGAAACGCAGAGGGCTGCATGTCGCAAGAGGTCCTTAACTGTCGTGGCTGACAATCTGAATCAACACGAGAAACGACAACTCACGGATTCTCCGTCAGGAGAAGTTGTAGCGCCCGAGGGAACCACGCCACCAGAGACAGCGGACAGCGGTGCAATCTCGCTGCCGCCGAAAAGAAAGCTGCGACGCAATCTTCTTCTTCTGCTCTTTGTTGGAGTCGCTCTGTATTTCTTGCTGCCGAGGCTCGCGGCCATGCAGCAGTCGCTTGTTTTGCTGGCCCACCTGAACATTCCCTTCGTCATACTGGCAGTAGCCGCCCAGGTGCTCAGCTATGTGGGCAGCGGATATCTACTGCGATCAGTGCTGAGAAGCTCAGACAAGCCTGTATCAGTGTTTCGTGCGGCATTGGTGACTTTGGCGGCCAACAGCGTGGGCACGCTTGGAGGCGGCGCCTTGGGAACCGCAGGCACAACTTATCTGTGGCTACGACGTCACGGGATAAATCGGGGATCAGCAGGCCTGGGAGGCTGGATTCCAATTTTTGTAAACCTTGCCGCGCTCGCCATTGTGTCACTGAGCGGACTTATGGTGCTGATTCACCTTAAGAAATCATCCACTGTTCTGGCGCTTGGCCTGGGCCTCGTGATGCTGGTTTTGCTGGTTGGATTGGGATCGCTCGGTTGGCTGCTGACGCATCGCAGCAGACTGCACGGCTGGGCCACGGCAACCGGGAAATTCGGAGCGAGCTTGCTGCGCAAGGCGGTTGAACCGGCAAAGATCGAAATTGCTGTAGCGCACTTGCTGGAAGGATGGGACGCCCTGGTCCAGGGAGGATGGCGAGGAGCGGCATTGGGAGCCATCGTCAACATCGGGGGTGACATGCTCACACTCGGCTTTCTTTTCCTGGCTTCCGGGAACGGTGTGAATGCTGTGCTGTTGCTGGCCGGGTATGGTGTGCCACAACTCATTGGCAAGTTGACAGTGATTCTCGGCGGCGCTGGAGTGGTGGAAACTGCCATGGTTGCCCTGTACGTCCTGCTCGGCGTGCCCAAACCAACTGCAATCGTGGCGGTGCTGGGATATCGGCTGTTTTCTTTCTGGCTGCCGACGGTCATTGGAATTGCGTTAGTACCGTTGCTTGGTACACGGGGGGAGCAGACGGGGGTACGAGAGACTCCTGGCGCATGAGGGTGCTTGTTTTTCCAAAAAAACGGTACACAGTCGCGGTACTGGCACCCGCTGGGCTCTCGACTCATAAGCTTGCGTGGTCAAAGTAGTCAAAGGTTTTCGCGGCTTCAATAATCAGTTTGGCCGCAAGGGCAAAAACACCGAGAAGCACGCGCCGGAATTCATGGCATCACTCCTGCTGACCAGCGTGATCTGCCCATGCTGCTGAAGGACGAGCCGGTGCGCCACCCATAATCCCACTGCTTTCAAATTATTCAAATCACAAACCATCGATCTGGTAATTTGTGATCATCTTCTCTCGGACTTAACCGGCGCCGAGATGACCCACAAGATGAAACAGGATCGCCCTTTCGTGCCGGTGATACTCTTCTCGGCCGTTGGAGACGCGCCTCCCGGCTCTGAACATGCAGACTTGTTTGTCAACAAGGCAGATGGCCCGGCTGAGTTTCTGCTCAAGGTGGCGGACCTGCTGCGGCCCAATCGCATTACTGAAGGAAATTTCTTTGCGGAAATCCGCTGTGACCAGCGCCCCGTCCCCGCCATCTGGCACTACACAGTGCAGCACCTGCGCTGCAATGAAATCCTCGGCTGGAGTCAGGCGTCAAGCGAAACGGCGGCTATCCATGCCGCTCGGACAGAGATGCGTGAGCGTGGACGTTGGGAATCCGAGAAAAACGCGCACAAGATCAAGGACTAGAATCTAGAAGATTCCCAGACGCTTGTACTGCTCCCGGACGATTTGGTAACAGTCGCACGCGACGTCCTGAAGCCCTTCCCGATTGACGATGGTGAATTTGCCGCGCGAGTAGCGAATGAGTCCGGCTTTCTGCAGGGTTGCAGCCGTCAGGCTGACGGTGGAACGGTTCACTCCCAGCATCCGCGCCAGAAACTCATGCGTCAGGGGCAGTTGATGGTTTTCAGTGCGGTCCTGGCTCACAAGGATCCATCGCCCAAGGCGCTCTTCCACTGAGTGGATGCGGTTGCACAGCGCGGTTTGCGAGACCTGGCCCAACACTGCCTGGACGTGGCGCAGCAGCAGGGTCCGCACCTCCTGGGTGGCCTGAAAAACCTTATGCAACACCTCTGCCCTGATTCTCACGGCAGTGCCCGGAATCTGGCTGATGACCTGATGCGGACTCGAATCACCGCCCATCAGCGGCGCAAAGCCGGCAAAACCCTCCCAACCGGTCACGGCCACCTCAACGGCATTTGCGTCCTGGCTGGTGCAGAGCAGGGAAAACATAGTGTTCTTGTTGGGAAAATACACATGTCTCACCCTGTCGCCCATTTCATGCACAATCTCGCCAAACTGCACGGCAATTGGTTCCAGCTCTGAGGAGATTTGGCGGTAAACGGCGGCTGGGAATTGTGCCAGCAGGCGATTCTGCGCCGGATTGTGTTGCGGAGAATGCGAGCGCCGCGTTCGAGCAATTGCCATTTTGTTCGATAGGAGAATGCTGCACTCTAAATGATTCTTTCTGTTCCTGTCGGTTCGATAGGCAACATTGGTTGGGCGGGCAACACAATGTGTCGGCTTCAGTTCTCGGTGACCGTTGCGAGTTCACGCTTCAACGTGAGGTAACACTCACATGCCAGTTCTTCCAGCGCTGCCCGCTTCAGGACCAGGATGCGTCCGCGATGGTATTCGATTACGCCCGCATTGGCCAGCGTCCCTGCTGCCAGACTCACGCTGGAGCGTCGTGCTCCCAGCATCTGCGACAAAAATTCATGGGTAAGCTCAAACTGGTCGTTTCCGACGGTGTCCGCCGTGGTAAGCAGCCATCGCGCCAGCCGCTCTTCTATTTCATGGGCATGGTTGCAGAGGGCTGACTGAGATACCTGGTTCAACCGGTACTGAATGTATCGGTTCCCAGTTTCCCGGAGTTCTCTAGCGGAATCCTGATACAGGCGCATGAGCACGTCGGCTTTAATGCGCATGGCGGTCATGGCCACTTGCACGATCACGCGATTCAAATTAACCTTGCAGCCGAGCAATGCGTTCACGTCTGCCACTCCCTCGCGGCCGATCACTCCAACTTCCAGTGTCGTTCCGTTGCTCAGCGTGGCGACCACAGACGCCATTCCCGAGTTGAGGAAATAAGCGTGCTTGATCGGCCCTCCCGCCTCCACCAGCACTTCTCCAGCCGGCAGCGACACGGGCTCCAAATGTGGCGCAAATCGCGCGTATTCACAGCCGGTAAGACCAACGAGGATATGGTTTTGAAAAGATTGACGATGACTGGTGCGCCTCATGGAATGGCCTCCGTTTCAGTACCTCTTCACGCCTGACGGCATTAAGAAAAGCACTGCAGCCATTCTCGATGTCGGAAGGAACCTCCGGGCCGAAACGGCGATCCAGCTTCAGCTCAAGGGCCATCCCCAATTCTACCCGCCTTTGTACGATAGCAAACGCGAAAAGTTCGCTGCATGACTGTGTTAGCTACGTAACAGACACAAAGGCCTGATTTTCATTATATTTTTGTCATGCTCTGGCGATCCCTACCCTCGTTAGAGAAAGCGGCCCCGAGTCTCCCGACAAAACCGCTCCATCGTAAAAACTCCAGAGCACTTCAATATCTCGGAGGTGTGCTGTGCCATTTCTTTGCCCTGTTTGTGGTGGCGGGACGCTAAAATCTGTATCGGCCGGCAAAGTCATCTATCTCGCCGATGGTAATCAACCTCGCCCACTGGATAAGTTGCAGGTGTGCAGTTGTGAATCGAATGCGCACATTGTGATTATTGCGGCAGACAAAGACCGAATGCCGCAAATCTCAGAGATGAACTCCGCGTCGGACGCTCCAGAGACACGAATCCTGAACTCGTGGAAGGAAATTGCGGCTCATATGGGACGTGGAGTTCGAACCGTGCAACGATGGGAGCAGGAACTCGGCTTGCCTGTACGCCGTCCTCGGGGAAAATCCCGGAGTGCAGTGATAGCACGGGCGACCGATTTGGATCAATGGCTGAATTGCGTTCCGGTCGGCAACGGGTCAAATTCACAGGGACGAAAGCTTCATTTTGACTCTATTCACGGCGTGCCGGATGAAGCACTGGCAGACGTAAGCAAAATACGTTCTTGCCCCCCCCCGGAAGCGCAACGAACAAAAGGCCTGAACGGCGTTCGATAGTCAAAGGACTAAGCGCGGCGCAGGCCCTTGTGTTAGCCAGGCAGCAGATTCTGTTAGCTAGCCAAGCAGAATCATAATTCAATCTTGACGGACCATGATGCGCCAAGATGCGCCCAAACGCTGTTCATCGTCACCGCCTCAAGGACCAAAAAGCGTGACATGCCGTTTGGAAAAACTGAGATCCTCCGTCTGTTGATCGCTAAATCAAGAGATCGGCCCCATGGATAGAACCTGTGAGGCATGCGTTCCGGGAAGAATCGCAGTCGGACAGAAAATGCGACGATGGATCTTAATATGTTGCGTACCTTGCTGCAGCTAAAGAAGCCATCCGGCGAAAAAGTTCGCGCATCTCAGTTTGCAAACCGCAGCCGCTCCTGCTCTACCGCATAGCGGACTATCTGCTTATCGCGCTCGTCCCAGTCCTCAGCGTGACGTCTGCCAGTTGAACTAAAACAAACCGCCTCTGTTTTGCTGTCATCTTCAGACGCACCGAAATCAGCATAAGACTGCGCATTTGCCGCTCCAAGCATGGGATATTCATGCTGGTGCAGATCGGCGACCGTTGCGTTATCCAGTAAGGTCGCGGTCAGTTCACCGCTGTCGGTTAACAAGAACTGCGCGACAAACGAGTCCAGTTCCCGAGCCGTTACTACTTCACTCGCGCCGAGTGGCTCCACATTTTTCCGGGCGCGCTCTTCGTTAGGGGCGTTCGTGACGATGCAATTCCCGTCTCGTAAGCGCAAAACATAAATTGACATTCGGATCTCCTCTTCGGGCGCTCGATGCCCCTTTCACTTATTTTACAGGTCGCGGGACAAGCATTTGCGCGCGGCATTCATGATTGTGCATAACATACAGACGGGCTGGTGAACTCTCTCCGTCTATTCTTCCCAAGGAGTGCTGAGCTGGAAGTTCTCGCACTACAAATACCAAACGACAAAAAAGAGCGTGCACGCCAGGAAAAGCAGGCGCGGAGAAGGCGCAAAGCGGGGCGAACGTAAATTACAGCTAAAGGAAGAGCTTGAACCCATGCCATCTCAGCCTTCAAAGAGCCGAGCTGTCACATGGGGAGACGAAGGCAGGCCGGAAAGGCTGAATTGTCGCGATTTCAAGACTTCTCAGGCATGGGTGGCGGTTTGCGTATAGTATTGATGAAGCAAGCTAATTGTCCTCGACTCGGATAGACACATCTGCTTTCGATCCTGCCTATTTCTGCTGAGAACAGCCCAATTCAAAAATAATGAAAAGGAGTCGTACGTGAAAAAAATTTACGTCGGCAATTTCTCTTTCCAAGTGACTGAGCCGGAACTTCGGGCGCTGTTTGAGCCTTATGGCGCGGTCGAGAGCGCAAGGCTCGCCACAGACCGCGATTCAGGAAGGTCCCGCGGGTTCGGCTTTGTCTCCATGACAAACGACGACGAAGCTGAGAAGGCCATGGCAGCACTGAATGGCAAGGATTCCGGTGGGCGGGCACTTACCGTCAATGAAGCCAGGCCACAGGCGCAGCGCGGAGGTTTCCGCGACGGAGGGCGAGGCGATCGTGCCCCCCGGCAGCGCCGGGAACCGCGCTGGTGAGACCCGGCACTGGCAAGACGGCTGCGGAAAATCGTGTTTGAAGACACGGAAACCGTTGTCTGCAGCCAATGCGGCCAACGGTTTGCCGTCCAAAATGACGGCGTTCGAGATGCGCAGCTCATTGAGCGGCAAGCTGCCTGGCTATTGGACCAACTGGTCTGGGGCCATATTCAGGAGCGGAAACATCATGGAAGCATCTAATTGCCTGCCCTGAACCTGATGACTAATAAAGCCGCAATTCAATCCAGCGGATATCGCAGCTTGCCTGAAGGCCAGGCGGTAGAATTCACCGTTGTAAAAGGCGCCAAAGGCTGGCAGGCGGAAAACGTTAAAGTGCTGTAGAACGAATCGCTGCCCTGTGCGGTTTACAGACGCGCGGGACAGCGTCGATCGCGTGGACGCGAATCGTCTCTCCACCGGAGAAGAGCATTGAAGCAAGGTCGCCACCTCAGGTATTTCGCTCTACCAGAGCCCGTCACCGTGTCTGCAAGGAAGCTAGCTGATCACCACAGCCGCTGTTGGATATTCCTGGCCCGCGCAGTGAGGTGAACGAAAGTTACTCCCATACAAGTTTTATGCACTGCCTCTATGATTTCCATGCAGTTGAACTTCGCTGTCTTACTTTGCCGTACCAATTTCTGAAATGCCTTGATGAGTGTGGCTGCATCGCCCAGGCCTACTACGTTCACCGTCGCAGGTGAGGCTTTCTCAAAGCATGACCAACCCATTTCACTGAAGCGCTTATCCATACTCTTTACCTCTATGTTTTTGAGGGTTCTCCAACCTGCGCAGAAGGACTGCGTTTTGGCTTCGCTCATTGGAAGGGATATTCCTTCAGCGATGATGAGCGTGCCCGTTTTGACGCTAGCGCACATGGCGAATACCTCGTGAGGTTGAGCGCACCACGCGTAAAATCAACGACTTTCACGATCCACAAAGGCCCTAAGGCTGCGTGATCGTGACGGATGGCGCAGCTTGCGCAGTGCCTTAGCTTCAATCTGCCGGATCCGCTCACGCGTGACTTGAAAAGCCTGGCCCACCTCCTCCAACGTGTGCTCTGAGCCGTCCTCAAGACCAAAACGCATCCTGATGATCTTCTCCTCGCGCTGGTTGAGCGTGTGCAAAACCTCCGCCGTCTTCTCCTTCAGATTCACCTTGATCACGGCGTCGGTCGGAGAAACGCCTGACTTGTCCTGAAGGTAGTCAATCAGCCTCGAGCCCTCGTCTTCGCCGATAGGAGTCTCCAGGGAGAGCGGTTGCTGGGCGATTTTCTGCGCGCGACGGACCTTCGCTGCCGGCACATCCATGCGGCGGGCGATCTCTTCGACGCTCGGTTCATGGCCAAGTTCCTGGACCAGTTGGCGCGTCGCGCGAACCAGCTTGTTGATGACTTCAATCATGTGCACGGGGACACGGATCGTGCGCGCCTGGTCTGAAATCGCCCGGGTGACAGCCTGCCGGATCCACCACGTGGCATAGGTTGAGAATTTGTAGCCGCGGCGGTAATCAAATTTGTCCACCGCTTTCATCAGGCCGATATTGCCTTCCTGGATCAAATCCAGGAACTGCAAGCCTCGGTTGGTGTACTTTTTTGCAATCGAAACCACCAGCCGGAGGTTGGCTTCCACCAGTTCACGCTTGGCATATTCCGCATCCACATTTCCCTGGATGACCTCGCGTTGCGTGCGGCGCAACCCCTGAAAATCCACGCCGGCTTCCTGCTCGAGTTTCTTCAGGTCACTGGCGCATTCCCTCTGCGCCTGCGCATACTCAGCTCGCAAAGCCTGATTCCGGGTGCCCTGCTGCTTCTTTTCCAGAGCGTGCATCTGGCGATCCAGCGAGCGCATGGTTTCTGCAATCCCCGTCACCTTGTCGATCAGCCGTTTGCGTTCAGGCTGGGTGTATCTCAGGTTGCGCAAAAGTCTTGATGCCGCCACTTTATGGCGGCCCAGACGCCACCGGTACCTTCGATCGAGTTTCGGGCTTTTTGTCCGGCTTACGCTTTTGAGCTTCTCTTCCAGCCCGCACGCTTTGTAGTAATGTCCAACCGTCTGCTTGATCAGCGCCAGGGTGGATTGAAGGCGTGCGGCAACAATTTCGTCGGTTAGATCTTCTTCATCAAAGACCACAACCGCTTTGATGGATCGTATTCCCTTCTCCAGATCGGAACTGAGGGTGATCACCTCCTGGATCGCAAGCGGAGATCGCGAAATTGCCTTGAGAGTGCGCAAATGTCCGCGCTCAAATCGCCTAGCTATGTCGATTTCACCCTGCCGGGTAAGAAGCGGTACAGTTCCCATTTCCCGCAAATAGACCCGCACTGGATCGCTGGTCTTATCCATCGCTTCCGCCGAAGGGCCCAGATCCACGTCTTCAGCCTCGCCCAGATCCCCGTCAAGGGACCGCTTGCGTTCTGACGGGAGTAGCCCTTCCGGAGAAATCTCGATCCCTTCATTCTCCACAGTGGCGAGAGGATCGCTGAGATCGTCCTCGGATTCTTCATCCTCACCGCGCAAGACGCTGTTTTCAATTTCACTCAGATAAGCTCCGTCAGGAGCCAGCAGGTCGCGTTGATGATTGTAAGTATCGTGGGGGGCCAAGAAATACCTTTCTGCGGAAGAACTGAGAGGGGTCTGTTGACTGGAGTTTTGCCCCGCGGAGGCGGTGCTCCGGGTGCCGAAACCGTCGCTGTGAGTTACAAGAGGAGTGCAGTAACCAGCTTACGAAGCGGGCTTGAGTTTCAGTGAGTCGATCTCGTTGAGGATGATCTGTAGCCTTTGTTCCAGCTGTTTCTTGGTGCGTGGTTTGCGTTCCATACGCGCGAATTGCGGGTAATCTGCCAGGGAGCGCGGTAGAAATCGGCAGTTTTGTTGAGCAATTCAATCTTCGGATCGATCTTAATAGCCATCTTTCTATTCTACAGCACATAAGCCTGCAGCCCCGGAAATGAATTGGGGCATCGGGTGCAGCACGTTCGATTCGCTGTCTTCAGCCTTTACAGCAGTGCGTTGTTCTTGAGGATGAGGAAACCGGCTTGCGTCAGCTTTTCCAGCTCGACGAGGCAGTTCTGATCCATCGCGGTGAAGTTAAAACAGGAGGGCCCCTGTAATCTCCTTCGCAGGTCCGGAGATATGCGGTTTGCCAGCTCGGGGAACATATACAAAGCCGGCAGGTAATAGCTGACGTAGTTTTTCTTAATTTTGGCGGCGGCAAAGAAGAGCGGCCGACCGTTGAGGCTGGGAGAGCGGGTCTCAAGGCTGCAGTGATCTGGTTTGTCGGTCTTAACGACAAAGTCATCCTGGTAAATTCTGAGAACTGCTCGCAACGCGGTAAATACTGCGCTATATGCGTCTTCTTTGGAAGAGTCGGCCTTCATAAGATGGTTGTCTGCTGCCATCGACCCTATGGTTACTCCAGCGATACCCATCTTACTTACTGGTGGACGGCTGCTCGTGCCTCGTCATTTCGAGGACCTTGCCTCATTGACGGTAAGCGCCCTTCCGCCAGATTCCTTGCCATTCAACTCAGCCATCGCCTTTTTCGCCTCAACATCATTTGCCATGGCGACGAGGGCAAAACCACGCGATCGTCCGGTTTCAGGATTTCTGACGATCTTCGCGCTCTCAACTGTTCCATACGGCTCAAAGATCGACTGCAGTTCGGGGTCTGTCATACTGAACGCGAAATTGCCGACGTAAAGTGTTTTCATAGTCAGTCCTCCGGGCTCGGGAAGTGGCTCGTTCTCAGTCAAATGAGCAGACACGGGCGTCACTCATGCGTGGCAACTGGTTCAGCCAGGGCAGCATGTGCGTCGGAGGCAGTTTTGGTAGTCGTGTCGCCGGCGGCAAACAAGTTGAGTGACTTGTTAATGGTTTCAGAGGACCGAGTTGAATCCACATGCAGGCGGCGCGCGGAAACCGAGGTCACTCTGCACAGCATGAAGCGGTTTCCTATTTCTTTAACCGCGGCAAGCACGTATTCAGACCGCATATTTGTCTCCTTGGCCTCGAAACTGGTTCTCCTGCAGGATCCGCAAACGATGATTGCTCAACGCTCTTTTTGCAAACCCATCAACGATCTCTCAGTCACTTACTTGCAAACGCACTCTGGACCGGACGTGAAATCCAAAATGTCCTGATGAACTCGCATGACGAACCATCTTTCGTCGAGGGCGCGACTTAAGAGTACTCAGATGATCTGCGCGCTACCCAGGAAGACACGACTGCCGCCCCGGAGAACGAGCCTTTCCGGCGAGATGGATCGCGAACTTGGAGCCATCACAGAGTGAGGATCGCTCGATCGTAAATTCATTGCACCCGTAGTGGCTCTCCACAGTGCAGGCAATGTTCCTTTGATCGTGCGGTGATTGAACCGCAGGATGGACACATGGTTTGCGACCCGTAACCTGCAACTTGCGGCTGGGCCGCGTGCAGCCTGTAGATCTGAAAGAGGGCGACCATCGTAATGAGAACGGCAAGAACGCCGAAACAGATATTA
>DATAEJ010000143.1:0-12293 GCA_036258095.1 Candidatus Angelobacter sp.
CCCAACCTGCACCGAGCGAACGAATCGCTCCTCGAGAGTGCGAATGGAAGCATGGCGACAGTGGCTACTCGGCGACACAAAGGTTTCTATGGATAATAAGAACGAATCCACTTGACTCCGACCGGCCTTCTCATGGAAGGCAATTACACTCGGAACCGGAACCGGGATTGCGAGCGAAAGGCTGGGGATTGTCAGGATGAGCGTTATTTTCCGACGAACCGCTCGCTACTCATGCCAATCGTGATGCCGCACCTACGGTGCTCTTTGTCCTGGTTGGGACGTGAACCCCCGGTTCCGGCGCTTCGCGCCTTTACCGGGGGCTAACCTGACGTCGCGCCTGACGGCGCTAGGAGCGACTAAGAGACGAAAATGTTCGTTGTCAAAAAGTGACCAACATCTTTCCACCCTGCAAACCGGATTGCGAGTGAAATTGCGATGTTACGCTCACGCCCGGACTTGCACTCTTCCGCGCTTCGCGCTGGAGCTACCGAAAACAGTTCGAGCTCCGGTATGCGAGTCTTTGATTTCGCTCCGCTGCGCTTCGCGAAGGCCTACGGCAGTGGGGAAGTCGTCTTTCTTCAGCTAACCCACGGTTCTCAGCGCCCCTGCGCGCGAGGCGCTCGGGGCGCTTTCACCGTGGGCCATGCTGGCGTCGCGCCTGACGGCGCTCGGAGCGTGGCGCCTCAGGATGGCGAGGACGCGAGCGTTCTGATCTGTCCTCTTCGAAACGGATGGGTGGGCCTGGTAAAGCGGCCAGCGCTAAAGCGCTGAAGCCTGTAAATGCCCCAACGCGGCCCTGAAGGGCCGCTCTTTCACCAGAAGAACTATGCATGCCCAAGTGATTCGAATTTCCGGGCGGTGTGTGACGGTCGGGCCAAGGGTCCCATGATTCCACGTTGTAATCTATCCCTTTCAAAGACTGATGGGTGTCAACAGAAAGCGGCCAGCGCTAAAGCGCCGAAGCCTGTAAATGCCTAACGCGGCCGCGCTTCCATCGGAACAAGCCGCCGGACACCTATCCCTCGCCCAAGTTGTCGTAAAAGTCCGGGCGGCGTAGTGGTTTGGACTGGCCGGCTGGCGAGCAGCACTGGCCTATTTCGCTGTTGCTTCGTAGAGCAAAAGGATGGTAGCTTAATCCGATTCCCTCAGGGGAATCGCCGCCCAGGGCGGCACGGATCTTTGAAAACTTGCAATTAGCTCGGAGCTGGCCTTTGGCCCTTAGCCATTGGCCTTTGGCTCACCTGCGGAGCTGTAGCGATTTAGTAAACCTGTCGGCGTCGTTGGGAGGCGGTTTAGACGCTTGGGTGACCCAAGAAAAACCTTGGGTGACCCAACGGAAACTCGGCGTGACCCAACGCAAATCTCGGCGTGACCCAAGGGTCGATTTCGGCTAAGTAGCTTTGTCTGCAACAACACGTGAAAAAAATAGGGGGCACCCCCTCTAAGGTTTACCGGGAAGTAACATTTTCTACCGTAGTCGCCCATGGAACCCGCATTCCGTACGAAGAAATGAACGAGGGCCTTCGAGACTAATTTTCGGGAATCTGTGCCGCCCCTGCCGGGGCTCAGTTTCTCTATTCACCTTTACCCACCCCTCCGCGAGCGGTCGCTGCGCTCCCGCGTGCTACGGAGATGGGCTAACTTGTTGACGGGCCTACGGCCCTGTCCGTTAAAGAGCGCGAGCAGCGTTGAGCCCTGCAGCGCATCGCCGACATCGCGCGTATCTGAAACAAAACAGATCTATCACAGAGGGGCACTGATGGAACCGGGAGATCTGGTCCGGGTGATCCGGTGATCGGGAGAAGCAGACCTGACTTCGTTCAGGACGAAAGTCAGCCGGCTTTCTGGCGTTCCAGTTCTTTGCACAGGTAAATGATCTGTCCGGTGTGGTGGGCCAGGTGGGCTGCGCAGTTGACGAACACATAGAAGCGGCTGCCGGCGTGTTCCATGCCTTTAGCGGAGTAGGAGGCGGAGAAGTCGTCCGGGGACTGGCGAGCGAGGGTTTCGCGTACGAGTGCGATGGCCTGGCGGAAACGGTCAAGGAGCAGCGCTTTCGGATGTCGCTCGGTGTCACTGAACTCGAGTGGACGGTTGCGGACATAGCCGGTGCCGGCGATTTCCGCGCCGATGTAGTAGTTCAGGTTGCCAGTGAGATGCAGAAGCAGATGTCCGATGCTGTTGCCGTAGGAATAAGGTCGAGCCCAGACCTGATCGTCAGAAAGCGGTTCGAGCAGACGGAGGATGGCGTCAGCTTTGTCATGGTAGAAGCGTGTGAGTTCGGAGATGACGGTGGAGTTGAGGTGAGACATGCGAAGAATAGTGTTGCTGAGATGAGCGCGGGAAGCAACCGGGGGATTCTGGAAAGGCAGTTCCGCAGGAGGGGAGAAAACGATTTCTGCCACTGATGAACACAGATGAACACTGATTGGAGATGAGGTCACTGGACCATCGGGATTGTGTGTCGTGAGAACACCTAGTATCTCCATTTATGTCTGACGCATTCCCGGGATCCTTCGACTTCGCGCTCGCATTCGCTCGCGCTGCGCTCAGGATGACAAGGTCGAGGAGAGTTGGGCTGACTTGATGGTTGACGCGAAGGACGCTGTTGACCCGAGATCGGAGTATCGGAGAATCCGGCCATTGCAAAGATAAAGAGAGCAACACGCAGTCGTACGCAAAGGCAATCAAGACGATAGGGATCCCTCGCTCGGGATAAAGCAGCAACAATGCGTTAAAATAGTGTGTTTGGCTTAGATCATCCGGCCCGCCTGTTCGCCTGCAGCACCAGAACTTCTCTTTTCGCGGCAGAAGCGCAGTGTGTGAGCCCAGAAGGACGCAATATATGGCAACCGTACTTGAGACCTCTCGACCGACACTACGCATTCCCAACACTCCGTTCAAGAACGAGCCGCTGACGGATTTCACCAACCCGGAAACGGCCCGCAAGATGCGCGATGCGCTGCGCAAAGTAGGCTCAGAGCTGGGGCGCGAGTATGACCTGGTGATCGGCGACAAGCTGATCAGGACCACGGAGAAGATCAAGTCAGTGAATCCGGCGCGGCCGTCGCAAGTGGTAGGCGTATTCCAGAGCGCCGACAGATCGCACGTGCAGCCGGCGATTGAGGCGGCGACGGCGGCGTTTGCCAGCTGGAAGCGCACGTCGGTGGAGGAGCGCGCGTCGTTGATTCATGCGGTGGCGGCGATCCTGCGCGAGCGGAAGTTCGAGTTTGCGGCGTGGATGGTTTATGAAGTGGGCAAGAACTGGGCGGAGGCGGATGCCGATATCGCCGAGACGATTGACTTTGCCGAGTTCTACGCGCGCGAAGCGCTGCGGCTGGCGAAGTCGGAAACGCCGGTGCAGCTGGCGGGCGAGCACGACACGCTCACCTACATTCCGCTGGGCGTGGGCGCGGTGATTCCACCGTGGAACTTCCCCTGCGCGATCATGGCCGGCATGACGATGGCGGCCATCGTGACGGGAAACACGGTGGTGCTGAAGCCTTCACACGATTCGCCGGCGATTGCGGCCCAGTTCTTTGAAGTGCTGCAGGAAGTAGGCGTGCCGGATGGCGTGGTGAATTTCTGCCCAGGATCAGGCTCCAGCTTTGGCGCCGGACTGGTGGAGCATCCGCAGATGCGGTTCATCGCGTTCACCGGATCAAAGGAAGTTGGGCTGGACATTAACCAGCGCGCGGCAAAGCCCAATCCCGGACAGAAGTGGATCAAGCGGACGGTACTGGAGATGGGCGGCAAGGATGCGATTGTGGTTGATGCGGACGCAAACCTGGACGCCGCGGTGGAAGGCGTGGCGCAGGCTGCATTTGGGTTCAACGGGCAGAAGTGCTCGGCGTGCTCGCGGGCGATCATCGACGAGAAGATTTACGACGTGTTTGTGGAGCGGCTGAAAGATCGCGTGAACCAGATTGCCGTAGGCGATCCGCTGGAAAACAAGCCGGTAGGCCCGGTGGTGAGCGAGAAGGCATACAAGAGCATTCTGGAATACATCGAAGTCGGCAAGAAAGAAGGACGCGTGATTAACGGTGGCGGTCCGGCGAAGGAAGCCGGCGAAGGCTACTTCATCCAGCCGACCGTGATTGCCGATGTCCCGCCGACCGCGCGCATTGCCCAGGAAGAAATCTTTGGCCCGGTGCTGGCGGTGATCAAGGCGCGGAACTATGACGAGGCGCTCGAGATCGCCAACAATACCGAGTTCGGGTTGACCGGAGCGGTTTATTCAACGTCTCGCGAGAAGCTGGAGCGGGCGCGCAATGAGTTCCACGTCGGCAACCTGTATTTCAATCGCAAATGTACAGGCGCGATGGTGGGAGCGCATCCGTTTGGCGGGTTCAATATGTCCGGTACGGACTCAAAAGCCGGCGGTCCGGATTACCTGCTGCTCTTCACGCAGGCAAAGTCTGTGGCGGAGAAGATCGGCGATGCTGGGCCGGTCAGGCAGACCATGAACACGCGGACGGAAAGCTCGCGGTAAAAAGTCCCGAATCAGAACGGGCCAAGGCTGAAGAGAGGCAACAGCTTTGGCCCAAACCTTTGGGACGTGGTTATTTAATCAGTATTAAGTATTTTGTCTTAATCAGCTGTTAAGAATGCTCAAGTCTCGGCAGGTCTTGCAGCCACTCTTCGGGTTTCAGCTTCTTACCGAGCAGCTCAAATCTAAAAACCTGGAGTGAGTGTAAGTTCATGCGTAAGAAGACATTCTTATCGGCAATACTCATTGTTTTGTCCGCCACGTTGGTGGCTTCAGCTCAGGATTTCCGGTCAGAGGTCAACATTCAGGGTGCGGTCAACCTGACCAAGAACTCTGACAATATTGATATCCCGCATCGCGCCACCAAGAGCGGCGGGTTTTTGGCCGGATATCGTTACAACCTGAATCAATGGTTCGCTGTACAGGGCGATTACGGGTATACACGCAACACACAGAAGTACTTTGACCCGTTCTTCGGGGAGACCGATATTCAGTCGAATATCCACATGCTGACCGGAGAGGCAGTGATCACGGCGCCTTCAAGCAGCCGCGTCCGGCCCTACGGACTGGCGGGCTTCGGCGGGCTTTTCTTCCGTCCTACCAACAACTTGAACAATAACCTGATCGGGATTGGCACCGGATCAGGAAACAACCAGAGTAAACCAGCGTTCGTTTACGGCGGTGGAGTTGACTTCGACTTGACGCGCTTCGTGGCTTTGCGAGCGGAATATCGCGGTCTGGTTTACAAGATTCCGGACTTCCAGATCCCGGGACTCGCCTCTGACGCTTTCACCCACACGGCCCAACCGTCGGTGGGGCTCGTTTGGCGCTTCTAAGGTCGAAACTTGCACCAGTTCAGGGGCATGGTCGCAAGGCCATGCCCCAATCCAGAGCTCCTTCTCAAACAGCAAACGAGCAGTTTCCTGCATCTAAGCAGCCGTAAAGGGTTTATTTGACTTACGGCGGAGCTGTACAGGAGAATAGGGCAGCTTAGTAAGCGGTGCGCCGTTAGCTACTTCGCCACCCTTGAAGGACGCTCACATATGGCCAGGATTCTGTGCGTCGACGATGAACCACACGTTGTGACTTTGAAGTGCGCCATTCTGGAGCAGGCTGGCCACACCGTAACCGCTTCCACATCTGCTCGCGATGCCATGGAAAAGATCCAGAATAATGTTTATGACGCCGTAGTAACTGACTGGCGTCTGGGGGACGCGAACGGCCGAGCGGTGGTTCAGGCAGCGAAGAACAACAGCAGCATGCCTGTGGTAGTGGTTTCAGGATTTGTGGCCGAAGCTTTTCAGGCCGCTGAGCCTCTAGCCGACCTTTATCTGGAAAAGCCGGTTAATCCTGAAGAGCTGGTCACAATCGTGAACGAGCTGCTCAAGAGCAGCGAACGCGCTGCTTCCCGGTAAACGTCACTTTTCTCACTCCTGCTAGCGCTGTTGCGCTGCCGTAGCGACTGAGGTCGCGGCAGCTTCTGCCAGAATCCGATGGTGGATGGTAAAAAGCGCCAGCTCCAGCCGGTCAGAGACGCCAATCTTGTCATAGACGTTGCGCAGGTAATTCTTGATCACCTGCTCCGTCGTGCCCAGCTGTGACGCGATCTCCTTATTCTTATAGCCTTGTACGATCAGCGCCACAATTTTAAGCTCTTTGGCTGTCAGGCGGTCGCGCACACGCGCGCCGACCAGGTCGTTCTCCAGGGTCTCTTTGCTTTCCTGGGTGTCCTGGATCCACGTTTCGCCTTTGCTGACTTTGCGGACGCACGCTGTCAGCGATTCACCGCTAACGTTGCGATAGATCACGCCATGTACGCCGCTGGCAAGGAAGTTGCGCGAATCCTGGCCGGTATCGGCAATAAGGACCAGCCGCGTCTTATATTTGCGGGCCGCGTCTACCACGGCCTGAAGTTGCGGATGCATGTCGGCGCCGAAGATCATCACCGTGGCGTGGAACTTTTCCAGCGCCATCATCATCTTTTCTGAGTTTTCGGCCTGGGCAACGATACGCAAGTCATCTTCAACCGCCAGGACTTTTGCCGCCCCGGTTCGAAAAATCGCCTGGTTGTCAGCCAAAATGATCTTCAGCATTTATTTGCTTCCTTTTGCCTTGCGCATGAACTTGTACTGGTCGATCACACAAGCGATGCCGTTCTTTTTCTTTCGCTTGCCGTTGGAGGCTGCGCCGGATTCCTTGCGCACCACCCGGCCGCTGCAGCGCACTTCCACATCAGTAGGAGTGCCCAGCACGCCCGCCGGCAGGGTGATATCGAACTCAATCGGCGAACCCACGGTCAGGTCCAGGTCAGCCATGATGTAAACGCCCGCTGAGCTCATGTTCGCGGTGGTGCCGGCATCATCGCCGCCCTTCCCATGGATGCGAATGGGCAACTCCAGCGGAAATCGCTTTCCGGTCCTTGCTTCAGATGACAATGTGCCTCCTCAAGAGAGACGCCTGCCCGCTTCAGGGCTGATTTTGAATGTACAAGAAGAACGAAGGAGGTTTATATCACACAAATAAAGGTGAGGACAGTAGATTCATCTACTTAGATTTGCAGAGTAGGCTCCGGGAGGACGCCGCGATAGAGTAAAACCGCACTCTCCGTGGCAGCTCCTCCCGAGCTGAGGTTGAGCGATTAATCTGCGGTGAATACGCCCGCCACGCCGTACCCGATTACCAATCCCACTACCGCCAGCGCCCCAGCGGCGCTCCACAAGTGCTCCCGGACGTTGCGCTTTACGTCGAGCCTGTCTTTTACGCTTTGCCGAAGCTCGGTAACCGCATTATGCAGTTGGCGGCGCTGTTCCGCCGCTCGCTTTTCCAGAACATCAACAGGGATCGCGTCGGTCATGCTGTCCTCGCTTCATTTTGGATCCACACCTGATCCTGTTTCAGGACTTCCAGGGTACGGTTCGGCGCCACCCCAACCGAGTTGATTTCAGCGTAAGCGAACCATCCGATCCCCACTGCGATTACGAAGTAGATTCCGGCCACGATTAAACCCGCCCAGAACCAGTTAAATGGACTTTGCGGTAACCATGCCGCGACCAGCGCCACGAAGGCGAAGGTAAGCACGATCCATGCTGCGACCACCAGCACGGCGGCGCCCAACAGCATTGGGATGGCGTACTTGAACGTGCTGATTTTTTCCCGGATTTCCGCCTTCAACATAGCAATGCGCGTCTGGAGAAACTCCTTGAGCTCTTCCTTGGTTTCTGAGAGCACAGTGCCCACTGATTTCTCGTTATGCACGTGATTCACCCTATGCACGACTCGCCCTCCAGATTCTTAAAGCTGCCCCAACCACCACACCCGCGGCTCCGGCCGCGAGCGCCACTTCCACCGGACGATCCTGCTCGAGTTCGCCCATACGTACGCGCGCGCGACTTACGTTATGCCGAACCTGGCGCCGCGCGAACCCAATCCGCTCACGCGCAACCTGCTTCCAGTCCTCTGCGCGTGACTGCGCCTGCCCCTTAAGGTCTTCGAGCTTCGATTGCGCCGTCTCCGTAACGTCGCTCAGCTTCTGGCTGGCGTCGGAGTTCATCTCCCGAGCTCTTACCCCAATGCGTCTCCGAAGTTCCCGGATCTGCACCATCGCTCGACCCGCCACTTCTCCCAGCCTGTAAGCTCTCTCTTCCAGGATTGACCCGAAGTGTGCTTCGGAAGCAGTCTCTGGCAACAGCCTCTCGGCGGCGCCTGGAGTTGCGGGAGTCGAGCCCGCAGTTGCAGGATATGTATCGAAATTCGGAACGTCAGAACTTTGATGTCGTAAAGCGTCTGCCATCAAACGGTTCCTCCCCACTCTGGGTATTAGGATGTGCGAATTAGTTCCCGCGTTTGAAGCTTGAATCTCGGAATTGAGCTTGGGTCAGCAGCTCAGCTCCAGGAAATTCTCAGGACCTCATCCCATGCAGCCGGTTCTAGAACGCTCCTCCGCCACCGCCTCCAAAGCCGCCGCCGGAAAAGCCTCCGCCCGAGAATCCTCCACCGCTCCACCCCGACGAGCTGGAACTCGCCCGTGGCGCGGCCACGAAAGCTGACGCAGTCTGCTGGGTCATGCTGCCCAGCGAATTAACGAAGTAGAAAGAATTGAACGTCATCCCGGGAGTCCAGTCACCCTGATACCACGAAGGTGGAGTCTGGATGATTCCTTCGAACGCCTTCGCCCACCTGTGCTCCACACCGAGTGCCATCGCGTACGGAAGGAACTTTTCGAACGTATCCGGCGGCATGCGCTTGAGCCGGTCAGCATCCACTCGGTTCATGAATTCCTGGAAGCCGAGAATCTGCACTTTCGTCCGCGCACCTTTCAGGCTCGTTGCCGTGAGCAGCCGGCCGAACAAGATCAGGATCAATACTGCCAGGATGCCACACACCACAGTCACTGCCATTCCGCTCAGGAAATCCGCCCAGCCCGCCCACTGTGCGATCACGAACGGAATGAAAATCACGGCCCCACCCAGCACAAAGTAAGAAGCCGCCGAGTTCGGGTCCACGGAGTACATCCCCTTTGCATCCAGCGCGGCCATGATCTCGCTTTTCACTGTGGGCAGCACGGTATAAAAATGGTTGCGCAGGTCAGAAACTCGAGTCACGCTTCCAGAACTGAAGATTCGGCCCAGCATCGCCTGCTCATAATCCGTGAGATCGCCCCATGCCGACTGGTCTTTCAAAAGGTGGAGTTCGTAATCCTTACTGGTGAAAAGCAGTCCCTTATGTGCGACCTCCACGATCTTCAGATAGCCGCGCACCGCCAGGTCCACCAGCACTGACGTGATGTCTCGCGGATCCACGCTGTTGTCCATCAGCGTTCCCACCTCGGCCGGTCCCATCTTTTGTGGCGGCTCGTACATTGGCGCCACAGACATTCCCGGATTTGGATCGCGTCCTTTTAACCACCACAACCCGAACATCACCCCAAACGCCCACACCGGCAACGCCAGCACAGGGTTGCTGCCTACAAAACGCGACAGCTTCGTCAGCGCTCCCGGTTCGTGCAGCACGCCTTTATCCAGAGCCACGTCCAGCGTTAACCCGCCACGCATCGGAAGCGGCCCGTTCGTCTCGAAAGTTGCCGTGGGTCCTTCAATCGACGACTTCCCTTTTTCACTCGATCCGTAAACTCCGGTGTAAGCTGCGGCGCGCATTGCTCCGGTCGCTCCGGGCGGGAAATAAACGGTCGCGCTCGCCGCTTCGATCGGCACCGGCCAGTCATTTCCCGTCACGTTCCAGTAAAACTCGTCGTAGTCAGGAAAGAACTTGCTCGCGTTCGATACCGTGTAGGCAAGGTTCACCTGCCGCGTTGCGTCCTCCGCGCCGGGCACAAAGATCTTCAGCTTCAGGTACCCGTTGCTGGTGTGCTTCTCGTACTTCAGCGGCGTTCCCGAATCGTCCGTGATCTTGTCCACATGGATGAACAGCGAGTAATTGCTGCCATGTGGCCCCGGGTAGTCGATCGGGATGTCGCGATAGATGCCCTGGTAAGCCCCGCGGAATACAAACGTGATCTGCTCTTCCACCCGCGCCGACCCATCCTCGTCCACATGGATCGTGCTGTTGAAGTTGGCAATGTGATACGTCCGCGCCCAGGCTGGCATTGAAACCAGCAGCACCAGAGAGAGAAGCAATACGCGTGCTCTGGAAAAGCGCACTAAAAATCGATCAAAATGAGTCACAAGCAAGCCTTTGTGATGGACAGGTTAGGCTACGTTGTCGCACACGCGGAACGCGAGATCGGGCCGTCTTCAGCGTCACTGAGTAACTTCATTTCCTTTGCGTCCTTCGCGTCCTTTGCCGTGAAGAACCGGTGTTCCGATTACGGGTCCCCGGCAAATCCGGTTTTGATTTGCTGGGGCGGGATTCCGGCGATTTCGGCGATTCCGGCGATTTCGGCGATTACGGGCGATCCCTAGAACTTCACCTGGACGTTTTCGCGGTCGGCCGGCGACTCCATCTCAAAGAACTGCCTGGTATGGAAGCCGAACATTCCGGCAAGAATATTCGTCGGGAACGACTGCACTCGCGTGTTGAAATCCCGCACCACCGCGTTGTAATAACGTCGCGCGTTCTGGATGTTGTCCTCAATCGAATTCAACGATCCCTGCAGTCCGGTGAACTGCTCTGAGGCGCGCAACTGCGGATAAGCTTCCGCCACCGCCAGCAGGCCGCGCAAGGCTCCGGTCAATTGTGTCTCTGCCTGGGCTTTGTCCTCCGGCGTGGTGGCCTGCATCGCCGCTGAGCGGTATTTCGCAATATTCTCGAACGTGCCTTTCTCGTGCGCCGCGTAGCCTTTTACCGTCTCCACCAGGTTCGGGATCAGGTCATGCCGACGCTTCAGCTGCACATCGATATCTGACCAGGCCGAATCCGCGCGAACTCGCAGCTGCACCAGGCTGTTGTACATTCCAGCCAGAACCAGCACGGCCAGCCCAACCAACACCAGGACCACGATTAAGCCCATCCCCATCGCCTTCCCCCGTAAGTTTTTGGATTTCAGGAGCTTCGAGCGGAACTTAACACAGCCCCTCAGCCCCGCGCAAATTACAAACTTGTAATCGCGCGATATCACCGCCGGAGTCGACTTAAGCTCCCTGCGTCCTCTGCTCTGAAAAGCGACCCGCTCCGTTCCGCTGGAGTTCTGCCGAGCTCTTTCCCTCTGAAGGATCCATCCCGAACCGAGACCGACCGAATGGGAGGTCTGAGCGTGAGGGACCTGCTCCGCTGCCGCCTCGCGTGAGCAGAGAATGGGTTTTCCCTCTGCGGCGAAGTCTCACGTGCTCATTGCGGTAACCGCATTTGCTTTCTGCCGTTCTGATAGTCCCGATGTATCGATCCCTCCTCCGCGTCTCCCTGGCGGGTTTGTTCTTTGGTTAACCCTCGGGACCGCGTTCAAGGAGGGCTACCCCCTCCCCGTCATCCCTAAATCTACAGGACTTAGCTTCACACATCCCCGGGGATGATCCGCGTGCTTGGTGTTCTCCGGCCTATTCGGGCGTCAGCCCTGTGTTTACTGGTCAATCACTACACTGCTTTGGGGACTGACGGCAGATTGCTAACTGCTGACTATCAGTCAGTAGCTAACTTCACCACCAACTACCAAATACCGACTACCAAATACCTGACTGGAGCAAAACCAAATGATCTTACGACGGCCTCTCCGCACGAAGCAACAGCGAAATAGGACACTCCCATTCGCGAAAAAGGCCGAGCTGAGTACATGCGCATGGCCCGTTCTTTTACTTTTCACAATTCTTTACTTCACCCGCTTCTCTGAATATCTTATTGTTCTCAGCTTGTATATTCGCTCGGGTCTGGTCGACGGAAGTGCTTTACATCCTGGCTTGAAGTGACGTGTAGCACGCCAGTACACGTGGGTTCCCATCAACATCCCCCGGAAGTCATCGCGGGAGCATTCAAGTTCGCGGAGGCGGGCAATGATTCACCCCAGATTCAGGTTGTTCCTTCCACTCCTTCTTCTTCTTTCGTTAACCATCATCACAGCAGGCGCGTGGGCTCAGTCCACGGTCGCCAGCGGTAGCATTCAGGGCACGGTCACTGACCCGAACGGTGCGGTCGTCCCCAATGCCTCTGTCACCATCACTAACAAGGACACAGGCCAGACCTCTAAACTCACCACGTCATCCAGCGGCGCCTATGCATCCGGCGCTCTCCAGCCCGGTAACTATCAGGTCCGCATAGAGGCCAAAGGATTCCAGACCCAACTGCTGAACGTGCCCGTGCAGGTCGGCGTCACGGCATCGGGTAATGCAAAGATGTCCGTCGGGCAGACCACCACGGAAGT
>DATAEJ010000144.1:0-62492 GCA_036258095.1 Candidatus Angelobacter sp.
GAGTTCCCCGGTCCGGCGTCGCACCGCATCGATACCCTGCTCCAGTCGGCCGACCAGCGCCAGACCCCGGTGCTCAGCCCCCATGATGCGCGCGATGTGCAAGATATCGTGAAAAACGTCATCCAGAGTCTTTGGTGCCAGACACAGACAGGGAACACCGGCCTTCATGATCTCTGCCAGGGACTCCATGCGGTACGGAACGGACGCGACCACCAGATCAGGCCGGGAAGCCAGGATTTGTCCTGCATCAGCGGACCAGGAATCCTCCACAACTGCCGCCTTTTGCTCTTTCAATTCCGGGCAGAGATCCAGACAGTATCTTGTGCACGCGGCCAGATGCTGGAGCAGGCCGAGATCGCGCAAAGTAACCGTAATGCTTGGTTGCAGGGAAACGACTCGCTGCACGATGCGGATTTCTGGCATGATGAAATTATAAGTCGGTACTCTGAACCATAAGAGCGCCAAACAGAGCCATCGGGCAGCGCAAAAATATGCCGTACTCTCCGCGGGTGCTGGACCATTTTGAGAATCCGCGCAACGCCGGTGAACTCCCGGGCGCGGACGCCGAAGCCCGCCTGGAGCACCCGGTCTGCGGAGACGTGATGCGGCTCGCGGTCAAGCTGCGCGAAGGAAGGATCGCGGAAAGCCGTTTTCAGACCAGAGGCTGCGTTGCTTCGATTGCCGCCGGCTCCTGCCTGACTGAGATGATTCAAGGAAAATCCATTTCTGAAGCAGCTCAGCTTGACCGGGAGCAACTAGTGGAGGCTCTTGGAGGGCTGGAAAACGCATCGATGCACGCATCGCATCTTGCTATCGACGTTCTACAGCAGGTGCTCGGAAAGCTGAAAAAATCGGCAGGAACTCAGGACTGACGCGAACGAAAGTAGTCGTACATCCCTTGAGTACTATTTTGCATTCCGATGTGAATAATTTGGGGATGAAATGCCTTTCACGGCGTTACAATAAATCCCCATTCCGCGCCTCACGCGCCCAGAGGGGGAAAGAATGCTGGCATTCCTTGCATTGCTGCTTTTCAGCATCACTCCTCTGACCATGCCTGCTGGGGGAGTGAACGGCGTCAAGATCGTGACCCGTCAGGTTTCCGGTGGAATGACGGACGTTCGCACCGAGTACATGACCGCAGACAGGCTGCGTAGCGAGTGGCAAACCCAGACCGGTGACAAGGCCGGTGCAGCGATGGCTAGCATAGTCTTTCGCGGCGAACGCGAGCGGGTTTACGTCCTGGATCTTCAGGCTCACGAGTACATCACCTACGAGCATGGTTCGCCGGCGGTGAATACTCACAACATGCCGAGTTCCGGCGGCGTGCTCAGGATCTTTATTGAATACACTGACACCGGAGAGCGGAAGGTGATTTTCGGCCACATGGCGCGCCACATTCTTACTCGCGAAAAGCGCTATGTGACCGCGGCTGCATGCTCGCAGCCCTCAGAATCGGAAACTGACGGCTGGTACATCGAACCTTCCGTGATGCCGGACTGGAGACAGCGGAAAAATGGAGTCGGGGTGGTTGTGGCTTCGGTTGTCTCCACCAGTCCGACGAATCGTTGTCAGGACAAGACGGATCGGGTAGAAGTTCATGTTGCCGGCAGTGAGCCCGGCTTTCCGGTAAAAGTAGTTACAACGTTAAAGAGCGAGCTTTCCGGCCGCGACGGTTCCACGCGAACACTTGAGTCCACCTGGGGCTCCGAAGTTGTGGAGTTGAAAGAAGGCCCGCTGGATCCGGCGTTGTTCGAAATCCCGGGTGACTTCAAGCTGGTGCAAAGCCTGCGTAACTGGGCCGTGGCGAGCGTACCAAAGCGCGAGCTGACCGGCTGGGAGTGGTTCAAGGCCAAAGTCCAGGAAATCTTCCGTTAACCACTAACGTCGCTATCCTGCCATTTTCCTGTGGCTTACTTCTTTCTTCCTTCGGGCCAATAAATTTGCCAGCATTTTTGCTGCGCGATTTGCTCAAGATCCGTGTTGGGATTGACCGCAAACGGATTGCGCGCGATCTCGAGCATGGCGAGGTCGTGGATCGAATTGCCAAAGCAGGCGTCCACTGTGCGGCCGAGAACTTCATGGATCGCCGTCGCCTTACCCGGCCCACTCGGAACGCGATGCAGACGGTTTGTTGCAAATCCGTCTTCGACATGTGCGCAGGCGGCGAGCACCCGCTCCGGTGGAATGCCGAATCGCCTCACGCCTTCCCGCACGACCCAAACGTTGGTGGATGACACTGCCCATAGCTCGCAGCCCTGCGCGCGTAGCTCCTGCGTCAGCTGCAGCATCTCGGGAAAAATGCGCGGTTGAACAACGGCCGGAAAGAACTCACGCGAGGCTTCTTCGAGGCGTGATTCTGGCAGCCGCTCGTGGATCGTAACCATTTCTCCGCACATGGTGGTCTCATCCACATTGCCGAGCTTGTAGTCGTCGTAACGGGCAAGGGCCCAATCAACCACGTGCTGCGGCAGCAGCCCTTGCTCAACTTCCCAGTAGAAGAAATCCGCCCCGGAGTCTCCGCTCCAGAGCGTGCCGTCACAATCGAAAACAGCTACAGCCGGCTTCAATGCCAGAACAGAATCGATGAATTGTTGTGCGGCAGGAGAAAAAGTGTGTTGAGGCTTCAAACCATCATCCCTGAGCGGAGCTTTTCGAAATCTTCAGCGGTGTTCACGTTCGCCGTAACCAGAGGATCATCCACGGCAACGTAGGTGATGTGTTGCTGGTTCGCATGTTCCACATCGCGGGCAGTGCTGTCCGCCGGGGCACGCAGAAATGCTTCAATCATCTCGCGGCCGATAACGATCGGATGCCCGTGTTTGCCGCCGTACTCGGGAACTACGGCCCAGGTTGGTTCGTCCGCGGCCAGGAACTCCCTCTTCAGTTGCTCGACGACTTTGCCTGCAGGGGCGGGCCGATCGACCAGCGTCACGATGGCCGAGTCACGTCCGCGGTTCAAGACTTCTTCCAATCCCACACGCAACGAGCTGAACTGGCCTTGTTCGGGCGACGGGTTGACCACCAGAAAGCCGGCGTTTGCATACACCTTAGGCGCGAGGTTAGCGGCGTTCTGGCCGGCCACGACGATCACCAGCTCAGTTACGGACTGGAGCATTCGAATGGCTGCGGAAAGAAATGTTCCATCACGCCAGGGCAGCAGGGCTTTGTCGCTTCCCATGCGCGAGGAGACCCCGGCGGCGAGTATCAATCCGGCAAATGATGGAGAGCGGGCCATGGCGTTAGGTCTGCTTCAGGATCTCAGCCGCCTTGGCGCTCTTCATGTGAGGCAGGGGCGTTGCAGAGCCGCGGCGAATGGCAATCAGCTCCGCGGTGATCGAGATTGCGATCTCCTCCGGCGTGATCGCGCCAATGTCGATTCCAACGGGAGCATAGACGCGCGCCAGTTTTTCCGGCGCAATGCCTTCCTTTTCCAGCTCCTTGTAAATGGCAATCGTCTTGCGTTGCGAGCCGATCATGCCGATATAACGTGCCGGCGTTTCTGCGGCCCAGCGGAGGACGCGCATGTCGTCACGATGCCCGCGGGTAACGATCACGATGTAAGAAGTATCGTTCGGCGCGAGTTGCGTCATCACACGTTCGTATTCGTCAGCATAGATGTCCCGGGCGTCGGGAAAGCGCTCCCGGTTTGCATACGTCTCACGATCGTCAGTGACCACGACTTCAAAGCCCGCCATTCGCGCGGTCTTGTAAAGACTCCAGGCCACATGCCCTGCACCGAAAATGTAAAGCGTGGAAACCGGCAGGACCGGCTCAACATAGACTTCAAGAGTTCCGCCACACACCAGGCCGGTATCGTACTTGGGATTGTTGTTCAGATTAAACGTGAGGCTCTGCGGCTTCTCGTTTTTCATCACCTCGCGGGCCGCTTCCCAGACTTCCGCCTCCACGCAACCACCGCCGATCGTGCCGGCGATGGTGCCGTCTTCGCGCACGAGCATTTTTGCGGTCTCAAAGGACGGGATGGAGCCGCGCACGTTGATGATCGTGGCCAGCGCGCCACGGCGGCCTTCCTTGCGCAGGCGGGTTATCTCCTCGTAGATGTCCACGATCCTATTCTAAGCCATGCGGCAACCCTGCTAAACCGGTTCTGCTCGAAACGGTTCGCTAGCCTTAAAGATAACCGTGGTGGTAAATTCGCATATTCCCCTGGAGACCCGATGAAGGCTATCCGTTTCCACGAATTCGGCGGTCCTGAGGTTTTGAAGTACGAAGACGTGCCTGATCCGCAGCCGCGCCAAGACCAGGTGCTGGTCCGGGTAAAAGCATGCGCTTTGAATCACCTGGATCTTTTCATTCGCAAAGGGCTGCCCGGGGTAAAGCTGCCGCATATCAACGGCAGCGATGTCTCAGGTGATATCGCGGAGGTTGGCGAGTACATTACCGATCTCCGGCCCGGCCAGCGCGTGCTGCTCGCGCCCATGACCTACTGCGGGGTCTGTCCGGCTTGTGCAGAAGGACAACAGAATTTCTGCCCGCAGTACAGCGTTCTTGGCTACCTGAACGATGGCGGCAACTGCGAATACATCGCGGCATCGCGCGCGAACGTCCTGCCAATTCCTGACGAGCTCACTTATGACGAGGCGGCGGCAGTGCCGCTCGTGTCGGTCACGGCGTGGCACATGCTGGTAAGCCGGAGCGGGATCAAGCCAGGCGATACCGTGCTGGTGCTGGGAGGTGGATCAGGCGTGGGGTCGATCGCCATCCAGATCTGTAAGCTCTTCGGAGCCACTTGCATTGCCACTGCCGGCGATGAAAACAAACTGGAGCAATGTCGAGAACTGGGCGCGGATTACGTTATCAACCATTATCAGCAGAAGATTGCCGATGAAGTGAAGAAGATCACCAGCAAAGGAATGTGCGATATTGTTTTTGAGCACGTAGGCAAGGCGACCTGGAACGAGAGCATGAAGTCGCTCAAGCCCGGCGGCAAAATCGTGACCTGCGGCGCCACCACCGGGCACGAGGCAAGCTTTGATATCCGGTTCCTTTTTGCCCGCCAGCTCTCATTCCTGGGTTCATTCATGGGTACCATGGGAGATTTTCACCACGTGATGAAGCATATCTTCTCGGGCAAGATAAAGCCGGTGGTGGACAGGAGTTTTCCGCTGCGTGAGGCGGCGGCTGCTCACCAGCGCCTGGAAAAAAGCGAAATGTTCGGGAAAGTCATTCTCAATCCGTAAGGAGAATTACACATGATCGCCCAGGGCACGGGAAATTTTGCAAATGACGATGCTACTGACTGGGTCTATGACCTTACCGAATCCGGCGGAATCGATGTACTGACTGAAGCCTTTTCCGCCATTGAAGGAAATGACTATCCTGACCTCACTGACGCCTGCATCAGTCTGGCTGCCGCTGAAGTCGTAGCCGCTGCAAAAGGCAAGCCATCTGGCGACCTGCCGAACGAGATCAACAGATGGGTGGAAGACCATGACAAACCCGAGGCTATCAAAAAGCTCGACAAGCGCGCCGCCAAGTCAGTAAAGAAAGTCCAGATGAAATCCGAACTGCGCGACCAGTGGGAAGAAAGTGATGACTGGCACAGCTGGCAGATGGTGGTGGAAGGTTTGTTGAAACGCCTCTCCTGAATGACGGATGTTCTTGTTCATAATCTCACAACCTGCATGCGGGCAATTAGAATGAGCCTGCCCCTATGAATTCAGCCGCACTGCCTGCAACCGACAATCCTCAGAATCGTTTCACCTCGGGTCCGGCGCTGGTCGCCTTTGTCGCCGCCGCCATGCTCCTGCTGCATCTTCTCACCGCCAACCGCTACGGTATATTCCGCGACGAGATGTACTACCTGGCCTGCTCTCATCACATGGCCTGGGGCTACGTAGATCAGCCGCCCGGCGGAGTGCTGATCGCCTGGATTGCAAGGCATCTGTTTGGCGAGTCGTTGCTTGGACTGCGGTTGCTGCCCGCTTTGGCGGCTGCAGGGCTGGTGTGGCAAACCGGGGCGCTGGCGCGTGAGATGGGCGGTGGACGCAAGGCCCAGTTCCTCTCGGCGCTGGCGATTCTTGTCGTTCCTCTTTATCTCGCGCTGGATCACCTGCTTACGATGAACGCGTTTGAGCCGCTGCTTTGGATGGGTTGCATCTGGTGCGTGCTGCGCTCGATCAACACCGGGCAGGAGAAATATTGGCTGTGGTTTGGGGTCATCGCAGGCCTGGCGTTTGAGACCAAATATTCCATCGCCTTTTTGCTCGCCGGAATCCTCGCCGGGGTAATTCTCACGCCGGAGCGTCGATTCCTGAAGAGCCGGTACCTGTGGCTCGGTGTGCTGGCGTGTGCAGCCATCGCGTTGCCGAACCTCATCTGGGAGATCCGGAATCATTTTCCTTTTCTTGAGCTGATGCACAACATCCGCCAGGGAAGTCGCGACATCGTCCGCGGGCCAGTTGCATTTATCGCCGACCAGGCACAGATCATGAACCCGATCCTGTTCCCGCTCTGGGTGGGCGGCGTGGCATGGCTGTTCTTCGGTCATGAAGGCAGGCGTTATCGGGTGGTGGGCTGGACATACGTAGTCACAGTCGGACTATTCATTGTGCTGAAAGGGAAGAACTACTACGTTGCGCCGATCTACCCTATGCTGTTCGCGGCCGGCGCCGTAGGGTTTGAACGAATCACCACCAGCCGCGCGAAGTGGGCTATTCCCGCCTACAGCGCAGTCGTCTTTCTTGCCGGAGCGCTACTGGCCCCGATTTTCTCGCCTATCCTCTCGCCGGAGAAATTCATCGCATATCAAAAAAAGTTGGGAATTGAGCCGGCAAAGATTGAGAACCAGAACAACGGCCCGTTGCCCCAGTACTTCGCCGACGAGTTCGGATGGAAAGAAATGGTGGAGCAGGTAGCCCGCGTTTATAACAGCCTGCCGCCGGAAGAGCGTGCGCGCACCGCCATATTCTCGAACGGATGGGGGGAAGCGGCGGCCGTGGACTTTTTCGGGCCAAAGTACGGTCTGCCGCATGCCATCAGCCCACATAACAATTACTTTCTCTGGGGACCGGGAAACTATACCGGTGATACTGTCATTGTTCTCCGCAGCAGTGGCCGCGGTGATCGCGAACACTTCCAGAGCGTGGAGGCCGCAGGACGGGTGGAACATCCCTACTCACGGCGCGATGAGTGGTTCACCATCTGGCTCTGCCGCGGGCCGAAGTTCAACCTCCAGCAAGCGTGGCCAAAGATGAAGCACTACGATTAGACGCTACCTCATAAATGAGTCAACCCTGCTAATACCGGTTCGGGGCTGTTGACTGATCCCGGGGCCGACTTCTCTCTTGCAGGTTGAATGCAGCTCTTGTTGGCTGTGTAGCACAGGCGCCTCGCCTGTGCCGCAAGAATGTCCGCAGGAATATCCCTGATATGGCGACATGGAATATAGAGAGATGGCGATAATGAGAGAACCTAAACGGAAGATCAACTATCCGTGACTCGGTGAAGAGTAACGGGCACAGGCGAGGGCGCCCATGCTACACAGCGAATCTGTCCCGAGCGAGCGATTTTGTGAAACAGCTTCTAGTACTTGCTGTTGCTGGTTACATCCCGAAACCCGGCGGTTTTTGCCGGGTGAGGGAGCCCTTTAGCCACTACTCACTCAAGGGCAACTCTTGAAATATGGTAGGGGATCTTAGAAAAGCACCACCTCATCCCCCACACAGATCCGCCCGGCCTCAATGACTGAGCAGTCCAGCGCTGCGGTTCCATCCAGATCCCGAATAATGTTGATCAGTACAGACTTGTCCTGAACCTGGGTATCGGGATCAAAGGTTGTCATCACGCAGCGTTCGCGGAGTTTCACGGCGCGAATGCGTACGGAACCAATGGCGATGACTCCGCCGGGCCAGTCGCGTTCGTTCAGCCCATCAACGCCGGCGATGAGGATGTTAGGACGCAGACGTCGCCGATCAATGCCAAGGCTGGCAATGGTTCCGTCGGTCGCGATCAGAAGCGGCAGGATGTCAAAGGCCTGCGGATGCGGCGTGCTCTCAAGATGCACGGGTTGTCCGGCCGTTTGGTTCACCAACTCGTGAGCCGCGGGACTGTTCCATGGAAGGCCGTTGATGGTGGCGTTACCGTCCTGATCGAGTGAGCCTTGCAGGCCAAGCAGTGCGGGCTGGGTGCGTGAGGTAAGAAACCGGCCATTGATTTCGCGAATGACCGCAACCTCGCGATCGCGGGGAATTCCCAGCGGCGTGATTTCTGTTTCCTGAAGTTGCTCGCCTTTCATGCTCTTGACGGGATAGCGCCAGAGTTCGGCTACATGCATGACGGATGAGATGAGTGAGAGAGTCGCTTTGATTCATGCGGGGTTGGCGGAGCTGATCCCTCGATGATACTCAGTGACGAGATCCCAAGTACCAACTACTAACTGCCAACTACCGTTTCTCCGCGACCAACACCGCAACCGGAAAACTATAATAAATCTTCCCACTTTCGAGACGTGTGTGCAGGTCCATAGCATCACTGGGGATTGAGTCGAGGAACATTTTGCGGATCTTCGGCTCGTCTCCCGGATTGGGGAAGGAGCGTGAGAGCAGGTCATCCAGGTCGCATTCCACTCGATAATGACCAACGGTGGGCGCCGGAAGGCCAGCCGCAGAGAAGAGCTCAGAGAGTTCATGCTCGGGCAGGGCTCGTACGTGCGATGGGTCGCGCAGGATTTCCTCGGCGTTGAGCGCGTCCGCCTTTTCCGGCGTCGGCGCCATGTCAGCAACAACCACCTTTCCCTCAGTTCGGCAGACTCGCTTCATCTCTTCCAGCACCACGAGCGGCTCCTGCAGATGATGGAAGACGAAGCGCGAGCTGACGATCGAGAATTCCTCGTCAGCGAAAGGCAGCGCTCTCACGTCCCCTTGCTGCCAGGTGATGTTGGAGAGTTGCTGCTCCTGTTGGCTCCTGCGAGCCTGATCAAGCATGGCTGGAGTGAGGTCGATTCCAGTGGCATGTCGGACCACCTTGGCAAAAGCACACACGAGCAAGCCCGGTCCGCAGCCGACGTCGAGCACCGTGTCCTCCGGCCCCGCACCCGCAGATTTAACAATAAAACTCAGCGCCTCCTGGTTGCTGACGCTGGGCGATTGAGAAAAGGGAACAGCTTGGCGGGTGAACTGGTCGAGGATTAATGACTTATGTTCGGGCACAGCCGCCATGTTACTGGTTTTGTACTCAAATTCCGAGCCCAGCCAGGGAGTAAAGATCCAGCCGTTAAATCCGAGGAGAGGGTAGGGTTCCCTCACCCGCCAAAAGCGCGGGTTTGGGATGCAAAAAGCGAGCCTTTCCCTCCTCTGGGTCATCGAATAAAATGGGTACCAGTCATGAGCGATCATCTTGTAGATCCTGACGTTGAGCGCGAAATGCTCACCAAACGCTATGAAAACACAGCCGGTAATACGGCTGCGGACAGCGCCCGCCACATGCGGGAAGTCCTGTTCGGCAACGAGCAACCCCAGGGCGTGATAATGACCAGCCTGGACAACGTGGTGAACTGGATGCGCAAGAGTTCCATCTGGCCCATGACGTTTGGCCTGGCTTGCTGCGCCATTGAGATGATGGCTATGGGCGCGTCGCGGTTCGATATCGCGCGGTTTGGAGCTGAAGTGTTCCGGCCATCACCCCGCCAGTCTGACCTGATGATTATCGCCGGACGTGTGTCCCAGAAGATGGCTCCGGTAATCCGGCAGCTCTGGGAACAGATGCCTGAGCCCAAGTGGGTGATCTCCATGGGCGCGTGTGCCACCTCAGGCGGCGTCTTCAACAATTACGCACTGGTGCAGGGTGTAAACCAGGTAATTCCGGTGGATATCTACGTGCCCGGCTGCCCGCCGCGTCCGGAACAGCTGATTTATGCGATCACGCTTTTGCAGGAGAAGATCCAGAAAGAGCGGGGATCGTTCAAGCGGGCTTTGAATCTGGCCTGACGGGCAATCTTTGAAAGCATCGAGAGACCACGGAGTGATGAAACTCCGTGGTCTTCGTGTTTTCGGGTTCTTTATGCTTAGGCGCAGGAAATCCCGTGCGCGGCCATCGCTTTCTTGATGTACCCGTGTACCTCATCACTAAACGGCTTCTGCATGCTCGAAGGCCAGTTGGGTTGATCGGCATAAAGCTTGTTCAGCCCTTTCCGGATTTCCGGATCACCACCGGTAAAGCCGCTCACCAGTTTGGACCAGCGTTCGGCCAGCGAACGCGCCTTCTCGCCCGAGGGCTCCTCGTGATGTTGAATTGCGTTTTCGACATCCCGAATCAACTCGCTCCACTGCTGCGTGACCTTGGCCTGCATCTCCGGAGTGAAAGTCGCGGCCCTTTCGGCGATCTTTGCCTGGGCCTCTTCGGTGTAATACTTCTTTGTCCATTCCATGTTGTTCTGCCTTTCCATGACCTCGATGATTTTCCTCAAGGCCGCCAGATCAGGAGCACTGCCGGCTTGCACAGAATTCTCCGCCTCTGCAATGGCCTGAATGGCCATTTCAACCTGCGAGCGCTTTTCCTGCAGGATCAGGCGCTGCATGCGAAGAGTCTGCGCGAAATCCATGGTGCTGCGGTCGAGCAGGACCTTGATTTCCCTGAGGGGCAAGCCGATGAACTTAAGGGTTACGATCTGTTGAAGCCGGACGAAATCGCCATCCTGATAGAGCCGGTAACCGGCACCGGTTCGGCCACTCGGTTTGAGTATTCCAAGGCGGTCGTAATGGTGCAGGGTGCGGACGGTGACGCCTGCTTGCTCGGCAAATTCGCTGACCTTGTACATCGGATAGCATCTCTCCAGACGATGATCGGGGCTGACGTAAGGTTAGGGTCAAGCACCTTTTTGGTTGGGAAAATTATCTCGAATCCGCACATTGGTGCACGACGTTTAGCAAGGCTGCGCGTCCGGCCAGAGACAGAGGACCGCCTCCAAAACGCTCTGTGACTGGTAATTGCGACGCCTTCTCAGGCAGCAGCACAGCCGTAATCCGCATCCGAATACCCTGACGAGCAGGTTCCCCTTAATGCGAACGGCCAAGTCTATCCTTTTCCTGATTATCCTGACGTTTGGTTTGGCGGCGGCCAACGCCGGCAAGCTGCGCCAGGTCGCCATGGTTGACCTCCCGGGCGAGCCCGGTTTCAACGAAGTGGCCTTCGCCAGCGGCCAGGTGGTCATCAGCCGCCCCGCAACCAATACCATCGAGATCTTCAGTCCGGTGAAGCGGCGCGTAGTGGCCCGCATCTCGCAGGTGGAAGGGCCGCGGGGAATCGCCGTGGATGATCAGGCCTCGCGCGTCTATGTTGCCCTGCGTGGCAGCAGCAGCATCGCCGTGATCAATAGCCATAACTGGCAAGTGGAGAAGATGTTGCCGGTAGAGCACGCGCCGGAGCGCCTGCTCTGGGTACCCGAGACGAAAGCCCTCTACGCCAGCAGCGTGCTGGACCGCACAGTATCCATCATCGACCCGGTCGCTGGACGAGAAACCGCTACGGCGGAACTCAATGCGCTGCCCGAGGACATGGTGTTTGATGGCGCGCGCCAGCAGCTATTCGTCAGTCTTCAGGACCTGAGCGAGGTTGCGGTCCTTGATCGTGCCAACAAAGTCGTGAACCGCTTCAAACTCCGTGCTTCTGAGCCGACCGGTATGGCGTTGGACAACGCGCGCAACCGCCTGTATGTGGCGGTGCGGTTCGCTGTACTGGAACTGAACGCTGACAGCGGTGCGGAAATCATGCGTATCCCCGCGCCGGGCGGTACGGATGCGCTGGTGCTCGACCCCAATGGTAAGCTCCTCTATGCTGCGGGCGGTGATGGCTCGGTGCTGGCCATCGATCTGAACAAGAACGTGGTAGACCACGAGCTTTCTACGGACGTAAAGGGTTTCAGCATCGCCTACGATGCTAGCCATCGCATGATCTTCATGCCCGGAGGCCGTGAGGGCCGCTCCAAGATGGTCATCCTGAGCCCCATATCCATGGCCGAACCAGATCGTCCGCAAACGGCGGAGAATCCGCCGAATTCCGGCCAAACGGCGATGAAGAAATAGTTCGTGCTTTCGCCGTTCTGAACTCCAGGCATTTCTGAATTGAAACCGGTCGCGGTTGGATTGTTATAATTCCGCTTCCCACCCTTTCCACGCGAAGGCGGCATCTATGAAACAATCGCTGGTTGTCTTTTTTCTGGCTATGAGCACTCTTCTGAACGCAGCTGATAAGAATTCCGCGAATGCGGCGCCCGCTGATACCAACCCGGCTCCGCCGGTCGCCAGGAAGATCCACACAGAGACTCCCATCAACGGGACCAAGCTGGTGGACGACTATCGGTGGCTGCGCGAGAAGTCGAATCCTGACGTGGCCAAGTACCTGGAAGCTGAGAACGCGTACGCCGATGGTTTGATGAAGCCAACCGAGGCACTCCAGCAGAAGCTTTATGAAGAGATGGTGAGCCACATCAAGGAGACGGACGTAAACGTCCCGTACAAAGAAGGTGGCTACTTCTATTACTCGCGTTGGGAAAAAGGGAAGCAGTATCCAATCTTTGCACGGAAAAAGGGAAGCCTGGAAGCCTCTGAGGAACTCACGCTTGATGTGAACCAGCTTGCTGCTGGCCAGCCATTTATGGCGCTCGGCGCGAGCGAGATAAGCGATGATGGCAACCTGCTGGCATATACGACTGATAACACCGGCTTCCGTCAATACAAGCTTTACATCCGCGACCTGCGGACGGGAAAAGACTCTGCGGTGATCGCGGAGAAAGTCGGGTCCGTTGCCTGGGCCAACGACAACCAAACGCTGTTCTACACAGTGGAAGAGGAAAAGACGAAGCGGCAGTACCGAATGTATCGCCACCGCACAGGCGGCAGTCCGGACCAGGTTGTTTTTGAAGAGCCCGACGAGCGCTTTAACATCGGCGTGCAGAAGACGCGCAGCGGGCAGTATCTGGTGCTGGAAGTCGGCAGCCATACAACTTCAGAAGCGCGCGTGCTCGATGCAGCGAAGCCGAACGGCGAATGGAAGCTTGTCAGCCCGCGCCAGCAGGACGTGGAATATTACGTTGATCATAGGGGCGACCAGTTCTTCATCCGGGCGAACGACAAAGGCCGCAACTTCCGTCTCGTCACGGCGCCCGCAAGCGCGCCATTCAAAGAAAACTGGAAAGAGATCGTGCCTGATCGGCCGGACGTGATGCTGACCCGCGTAGAGCTCTTCCAGGATTTCTATGTCCTCGTGGAGCGCGAGAATGGGCTGCCGGAGCTGACGGTGGTGGACTTTACCAGCGGGGCAAAGAAGCGAATCAGCTATCCGGAGCCGGTTTACACCTCAGCGCCGCAGGTCAACCGCGAGTTCAAGACAAAGTACTTCCGTTATGCATACCAGTCGCTGATTACACCAGCGTCAGTCTTTGATTACGACGCGGAAAAGCACACCTCCACGCTGCTGAAGCAGACGGAAGTTCCGGGCGGCTACGATCCGACGAAGTACCAGTCGGAGCGCGTGTGGGCAACGGCGAAAGATGGCGTTAAGGTGCCGATCTCGGTCATCTACCGCAAGGACCTGAAGAAAGCTGACGGCACTAACCCGCTTTACGTTTATGCCTACGGGTCTTATGGCTTCAACCTCCCTGTGACCTTCAATGCCACGCGTCTCTCGCTGCTTGATCGTGGCGTAGTGATGGCATATGCCCACATCCGTGGCGGGGCCGACATGGGCAAGCAGTGGCACGATGCCGGACGCATGATGAACAAGATGAACACCTTCACGGATTTCATCGCCTGCACCGAGCACCTGGTAGCCAGCAAGTATGGATCGCGAGATAAGATCGCGATTGAAGGCGGCTCGGCAGGCGGTCTTCTGATGGGAGCGGTCACGAACCTCCGCCCAGATCTTTTCAAGGTTGTGATTTCTCACGTGCCATTTGTCGACGTGATGAACACGATGCTGGACGCCTCGCTGCCGCTTACGGTTCCCGAGTACGAAGAGTGGGGCAATCCCAATGAGAAGCCGGCATTCGATTACATGCTCAAGTACTCGCCTTATGACAACCTGAAGAAAAGCGCGTACCCGGCTATGCTGGTGAAGACGTCATTCAACGACAGCCAGGTGATGTATTGGGAGCCGGCCAAATACGTAGCCAAACTGCGCACCCTGAAGGACGACAAGTCGGTATTACTGCTGAAGACGAACATGGCCGCAGGTCATGGCGGAGCTTCCGGTCGCTATGACCGGTTCCATGAAATTGCGTTTGATTACGCGTTTATGCTGAGACAGCTCGGAATTAGTAATTAGCAATTAGCAATTAGCAAATAGCAACTAGCCTGCCTGAAGCACACGTCGAGCTTTTCGTGGCTGATTGCTAATTGCCATTTGCCAATTGCCGCTACGCTGCCGGCTTTTTCTTGTTCTTTCCCATCCAGCGCATCTCGTTCAGGATGCGATTGCGTTCACGGTCGCGGTCTGGCTGATTCTCCACTTGCTGCGAAGGCTGGGCTTGAGTTGCACGATCCCGCGGTCCTGGAGCTTGCGATTCTTTGTCCTGCTTTGAGCGCTGTGGCTGCTTGCCGTTCGCCTGCTGGGCCCGCGACCGGCTCTGGCTCTGCTGCGAATCGATGTTCAGTGGGTTTGTGCCGGGATCCTGGCCTTCGGTCTTCGCCGTTTCAGGATTTGTGATGTAGAGCAGATCGGAAAGATCATCGGCGTGGTCTTCCTCGTCTTTGAGGAGGTGTTCGAGCATGATGCGCGTTGTGGGATCGTTGTCGCCAAAATAGCGAATCATTTCGTGGTAAACCTCGATGACGGTTCTTTCGGCAATCAAGTCTTCGCGGATCATGTCCGCCAGCGTCTCGCCTTCCACGTACTGCGAAACGGAGCGCTCCAGCAATCCCTTTGGATTGAAATCCGGCTTGCCTCCGAGCTGTTGAATCCGCTCCGCGAGCAGGTCGGCGTGTTCGCGTTCATCATCCGCATGCTCCTTGAACTCATCGGAAACGGCTTTGGCGTGTACTCCGGTCGCCATGAAGTAGTGGTGCATGTAGCGCAGGACGCACACGATCTCGGTGGCGAGCGCTTCATTAAGAATTGAAATAGCTTTATCCACGTCGCCGCGGTAGCTACTCGTGACGGCGCCGTCTTCCATCTTTTCAGCGGCGCGGCGGCGAATTTCTTCAACGTCTTTGACGAACTGTGGCATGAGATGATTCCTCTCTCGCGCGGAATGAATTGAGCAACCAAGATAAGATTCCCCCGGGTAGGCGGGGAGATGCCAAAAGAAAACCGGCCGCAGCTTGTGGCTGCGGCCGGGCTGATTTGTGTCTGAGTTTCGGCTTACTGGATGCGGCGGGCGATCATCTGCCAGGAGGTTCCGTTCCAGAAGAGCAGTCCGCGAACTCTTACGCTGCCGCCGTTGGACGGGTTCGTACGGCTGTCTGTGCCGGAGACCTTGGTTACGTGCACCACCGTCTGACCGGAGAGCACTGCCAGGGCCGAATCCGCCGCCAGCGTTACATCGAAGGTGCTGGCTGCATTGTTTGAAACCGTGCCGCTGATGCCTTGCTGCTGCAGGTTGATCTTGTCCACGCTGATGGAGCCGTTGGCCGCCGGCATAGCAGCATCGGAGTCGACTTCGATGCGCTGACCAACATGGATGGTGGTGCCATCGAACGGGAAGGTTGCGTTGGGCAGGCTGCCGCCGAAGCCGTTGCCAGTCTTCACGCGGAACTTGCTGGCGTTCAGGCCGGCGATGTTAACCGTGAAGCTGGCTCCCATCTTGGTGTCATCCATGCCGTTGCCGATGCCGTCCTGGGCGTTGACTGTGAGCGTGCTGCCGCTGATCGCGGTGATCAGGCCTTCCATTTCGGAGCCGGTCTGCGATTCCAGGCCTTCCACTTCCTTGGCGAACAGCGAGCCGTCGGCGCGAGTGAAGCCTTCCACCGTGACAACCTGATTCAGCGCGCTGGCCAGAGTGGTCACTCCGTCCTTGAACTGGGTAGTGCTGTCGGTGGCGAAGGTCAGTGAGCTGCCGGTCTGTCCAACAGTCATGGTGAAGCTGGAGCCGTTGACTGCGGTGACCTTGCCCTGCACGTCTTCGATTTCGCCGTCGTCATCCTGCTGCGCATTCTGTGCGCCAGGCGCTTTGGCGGTGATGTTGAATGAGGTCGACCCGAACGAGATGCCTGTGATGGTTGAGCCGGTCAGACTCACGGAATTCGCGATGTTTACGTCAATGTTGAAGACCATCGGCGAAGTCCCGATGGTGAGGTTCGGACTCAGCGGAACCGAGATGGAGGCCGATGCCGGACCATTGAAGTGCACCGGCGTGCCGGTGCTTGTGAGAAAGGTCAATTCAGAATTCGCCAGGGTCATCTTCACGGCGCTGAACGTGCCCTGCGGCAGATTGCCGGTCACAAAAGGCTCGAACTTGCCGGAGGCATGAGTGAGCTCGATGCGATTGTTCGCTGGCACTGTGACGCTTACGTCTGCGCCACCGCCGGCGGGGGTAAGGCTGAGTGCGGAAACCGTGACTTCAAATTGGATTACGCTGTCCGCCGGAGCATCGCCGAACCGGACCTGGCTGCTTCCAGCCGAGGTTGACGGAGTTGGTGTGGGGCCCGCCGTTACGCTGGAGCCGCCGCCACCGCAACCTACAGCGATGATCAGTCCAGCGAGTACTATCAGGGCAAGAGCGGCCCGCAGGGCCGACTGAGCAAACAATTTTTCAGTGTTCCTAAACATTTTCAAATCTCCTTCGTCGGGGGACGGTTTCTTGTGTTTGGTTTCGGATCTTGAAGCCCTCGGGTCCAGAGCAGCTTTTGTCGCTCAGGCGGGTTCTCCAGGCTCAAAAGCGTTGGTCCTGGTTCTTGGGGGACAGCTCCAGGACTGCAACTCTTCCGTCAGAATCAACTGCTTTACTTCATAAGTGCTGTTCTACGGATACTCTGATAGGTGAGACACGCAATTTTTCTTTACGGAACAACTTTCCTGGTAATGACCATGGCACGGCCACGAAATTGTGATCGGCTAAAAGGCACAAATTTCGGCAAAAAAGCGGCCGCTGGAGCGGCCGCTCAATTGCTCCAAAGTTCTTCTTTTAGAAGGGAATGGAGGCGGTCTCCTGCTGCACAATGCGACGAGCAATCATGCTCAAATACTGCTTGTACCAAAAGACCTCGGTTGAAGTCGCGCCCAGATCGCGCCTGGAACTGCCTTCGAACAGCAGTCCACGCACCAGCACCGTGTCTCCCTCATGCAGGGCCGGAGTTCCTTCCGTTGACGAGACGCTGTTGTCAACTGGCAGGAGCTCCAGATCGGTTCCTGGACGCTGATAGACCTTGATGTAGCGCTGGCCGGTCAGGAGATACAGGTACGAATCAGACGGAAGCTTCAGGATGAACCATGGGCCCTGATCGTTGGGCTCGATAATTGTCTCTATGTTCGGTTCGTAGTAGTAGACGATCTCACCCGTGACCGGCTGCTGCTGCAGTCTCACCTGGGTTGCGGTAAAGGTGGCGAAATCAGCTCCGGGAGCCGCGCTGGAGGTCTCCACCTCGACGCGCTGTCCAGCGAAGATATGGGCGGAGTCGAACGGGAATTCCGGTCCCGGGATTGTGCTGGCCAGTCCGGCCATATCTACCTTGCCAAGTTCCACGACGAAGCGGTCATCGGGCAGATAGTTGGTGTGGACGGTGAAAGTCCAGCCCAGATCATCAACTTTGGCGTTGGCGCCAGTTGCATCCTGGCCAAGCAATTTCATCTCGGTGATGTGGTGCACTCCATAGGGCACCATATCGAACCAGTTGTCACGACTCTCGCCGGTGTCGATGATTAGGCCTTCCACGGCTGCTCCGGCTGCTGACTCAAAGCCTTCCACTTCCGTGGCGATGAACGCATTGTTCGTGTCGGTATAGCCCTCCACGCTCACGATGCGATTCTTCACGTCGTCCAGTTTGGTTACGCTACCATCGTAAACGGTGGTGCTGGTTACGTTCACCGTCAGATCAGAGCCACTCTGTCCTGGTTTGATCTGAAAGGTGCTGCCGTTCACGGCCACGACCAGTCCGGTTACACCTTCCAGTTCGCCGTCTTCATGCTGCTGGGCCGTCGAGGCTCCAATCACATGGTTGGTAAAGCTGAACACTTCAGGTGTGAACTTCACGTCGATAAGCTCATGCGAGTCTTCCTCGGAAAAAATCATCGCCTTCCCAAGGTTCATGTCGAGGCAGAGTACGCCAGAGGTTGCGCTGAGAACGAGCGGCGGGTCAAACGTAAGGGCAACGGTCTGTGTGCCCGGAAAATCCTTGGCTACGATCTCACGCATCCATCCACTGTAAATGTAGGTGACTGCCGGATCGGCAATCGTGATCTGCGCACCTGTATAAGTTCCCTGTGGCAGGTTAAGGGTGAACATAGGCTCGGCCTTGGCCGCCATATGGCTCAGCTCAATCCTGTTGGAGCCAAGAGGCACGTCAAACTTGGTACCGTTTGACATGAGGGCAGTCATTGGGCTGACCAGGGTGATGTTGAACGCGAGGACCTGGTCAGCGGGAGCATCACCCACACGGATCTGGGTGAGCGTTGTGGCGACTGGCGCCGGTGTGGGTGTCGGCGCGAAATGTGGGTGGCTGCTTCCGCAGCCAATCGTGAACATGAGGGCCAGCACAATCAAGGATCCCAGCAGCACTCGCTGAGTTGAGGATTGGGTGGTTGGCGTCAACATGAAATCCTCCTTCGGACAGGAACGGGGGAGGAAAATGTTTCCGTCCATTGTCAGCATCACGCGTACATGTTCTTCCGGAGGTGATGCTGCTCACGGACATGTGTGTCAGGCAGAAACTGCCTGCGCACACCTATCACGATTGAAGTGTCATCGCGATCACCAGAACTTCGTGACGCGCGAACCCAAAAAGGTCGCCGCACCAAGCTGCGGCGGGCTGTGAACCTTAAAAGCGGTGAACTTTTAAAGAAGATTATTGGGTGATCCTGCGTGCCACCATGGTGAACTGTGTCCCTGTCCAGAGCAGGGCGCCACGGACGCGGACCGGCGCGCCTTCGCTAAGAGCGCCGAATCGATTGTCGGTCCGCGGCTGCTGGAGCACATGAACGCGGGAAGCTCCGGAGAGAAGGGTGAGAAAAGAGTCTGCCGGCAGAGCAAGGTCGAACGAGGCGAGTCCGCCAGGCATTGTGGCGATGTTCGTGACGGTCCCACTCACGGCCTGCTGCTGCAATCGAACCTGCTGCGGGAGGATTGATTGTGTTTCGCTGACACCGGTTTCGGTGATCACTTCCAGCCGTTGTCCCGCTTTCAGGTGCGTGGAATCGAAAACCAGACTTGGATCACCGGCTGGCGCCATGCCGCAGTTTCCGAAATCAACCGAAAACGAGGCGTTGGGAAGTGTGGAGATGTCCATCAGGAAATCCTGGCCCACCTGAGTGACCGTGATCCCTGCGCCAGTTCCGTCCTGTGCAGACATGGCGACGAGGGATGGATTGTTGAAGCTGCCCACCTGCCAGACTATTCCCTCAAGCTGCGATGCGTTCTGATCACCCAGGATTTCGACTTCCTTGGCGAAAAGGACACCGTTCGAGCTCGTAAAGCCTTCTACTTTCACCAGACGATTCAGCAGATTCGGCAGGGCAAGTCCGGGCGGCAGTTCAGATGTGGCGTCCACGGTAAAAGGAAGCCGCGCGCCGCTTTGACCCGTTGCGAGCACGAAACCACTGCTCGAGACCTCAACAATCTTGCCGGTTTCGTCCTCGATTTCGCCGTCATCATCCTGTTGGTTAGTTGCAGGACCCACCGGCTGTGTGCTGAAGGTAATGGAATTCGGCTTGAAGTTCGTGCCGACGATATTCCCTCCACCGTCCATGATCAGCGCGTCAGCCGTGTCAACATCAAGGTTCAGGACGAGCGGGGCGGATCCGATAACGAGTGGCGGATCAAAAGTGACATGCACCGACTGATCGTTTCCGGTGAAACGATCGATCAGCGTTACAGGCTCCGGCATGAACAAGAGCTTTGTGTATGTAATTGAGGGCGACTGAATCGTGATATCGGCAGACGAGTAATTGCCCGGCTTGAGATTGGTCAATACCAGTGGCTCCAGTTTGGCCGCGGTATGGCTCAGCTCAAGGCGGTTGGCGCTGATCGTGATCACTGAAGCGGCGCCGCCGTTGGCCGGAGCCATGGAAATTGAACTACCGAGTGTGATTTCGAATGAGAAGACCTTGTCAGCGGGGGCGTCGCCAATCCGAAGCTGGGTGGACGTGGCTGCTGCTGGTTGTGGCGGCTGCGAGGAAGTCGGCTGCAGATTGCCTGCCCCGCAGCCTGCTGCAAAGGACAGACATGAGAGCAACAGCGTGTGTGCAAAGCTTTGCAGCTTTCTTGGTAACGGAAGTTTTCTCATCCTGCCACCTCAACCTGGAGAGCCTGCGCAAGCACCACAAATTCAGCTACATACAAAATCGTGGCCCTTCGCGGTTCGGGGGACGCGCACGCCCTCTGGGGGATAAATGCGCAATTCGTTACCCAAAGAGCGAGCAGAGCTGTGGAATTTGACGCAGGGGCAACCCAGGCAGGATAATTAGAGTCGAACGAACGTTCGGTCGATTAAACCATGGCCATTGCCCCCACTGAAACCCGGCCCGCTACAGCCGCGTCATTGACGCGCGGGAGCAATGGTTCGCAGGATGCTGAATCCAGATATGATCGCCAACTGGCGCGGGTGCTGGACCACGCCGCCAGGATCTTTTGCGAAAAGGGCTATGAAGGCGCTTCCATGCGCGATCTCTCCCGCGCCTGCGGCATGTCCCTTGCGGGCCTGTATCACTACTTCTCGTCAAAAGAAGAGTTGCTGTATCGGATTCAAAAGCATGCTTTCGAAACGATCATCGAGAATGCAAAGAAGCGACTTGCCGGCGTGAGCGACCCGGAACAGCGGGTACGCGTCTTCATTGAGAACCATCTGGAATACTTTCTGGCCAATAAAGAAGCCATGAAGGTCCTGACCCATGAGGATGAAACGCTGAAGAACGGGCGCGGAGCGGAGATCCGGGCGATTAAGCGCGACTATTACCGCATCTGTTTTGATTTGCTTGAAGACCTGAAGAATGCCAGAGGACTACAATTTACTGTTCGCCTGGCGGTGCTGAGCCTGTTTGGCATGGTGAACTGGATTTATACCTGGCACAACCCACGCGTCGACGCCGACGCAGCGGCACTGGCGCAGGAAATGGGCGACATCTTCCTGCACGGGCTGGCGCAGAATGGAAACATCCGCCGAAAAACTTCGAAATCAAAACCCTGAAGATTTAAACCGATCACTGGACTAATGAAGGAGCAAATGCGACATGGCCACAACCACAGCAACTGAAACCAAAACCCTGGTGAACTACCGTGTTGAAGACGGCGTGGCCGTCATCGAGCTGTTTGATCCGCCTGCCAATACCTACACGTACGAGATGAATCGCCAGCTGGATGACTGCATCCTGAAGGCGCGCATGGACAACAATGTCTATGTAATCGTGCTGACCGGTAATGGCGACAAGTTCTTCTCCGCTGGCGCCAATATCAAGATGCTCTCCAGCGTGGATCCGACTTTTAAGTACTACTTCTGCCTGCACGCCAATGAAACACTCCTCAGGCTTGAACACACGCCCAAGCTGGTGATCGCCGCAATCAACGGCCACTGCGTAGGTGGCGGGCTGGAAATCGCCATGGCATGCGACCTGCGCATTGCGCGGCGCGATGCCGGCAAAATCGGCCTTCCCGAAATCAACCTCGGCGTGCTGCCGGGCACCGGCGGAACGCAGCGCCTCAGCCGGCTGGTGGGGAAGAGCAAAGCAATTGAGCTGATGGTCACAGGCAATACCTTCACCTTTGAAGAAGCGAAGGAGCTGGGGATCATCAATGACATTTACGAGCGCGAGAACTTCATGGAGAACATCATGGAGTACGCTCGCCAGTTCACTCCGCCCAATAAGGCTGCAAAAGCCGTTGGCAACATCAAGCGCTCGGTGCAGACCGGCTGGGAGATTCCGCTTGAATCTGCACTGGCAGTGGAGCGCGAGCTCCAGCAGCGCCTGTTCTCGAGCGAAGACGCCAAGGAAGGCCTGGCGGCATACGTAGACAAGCGGCCGGCGACGTTTACGGCGAAATAGCTACGAGCTGCTAGCTGCTAGCCATTAGCTTCCAGCTGGCAGGTCAAGTGCTCCCAACCGAGGTGCGGCAAATTGCGCCTCGGGGTCCTTTTGAAACACGCTAGCAGCCAGGAGCTTGTTCATGCTTACAGCTACCAAAGCAAAAGTCGCACCCGGCAAACTGCTCATCAACGGCCAGTGGGCGGAAGGTTCAGGCAGGGCGTTTGAAACCGTAAATCCGGCAACCGGTGAGGTGCTGACGCAGATCGCTGAAGCCAGCGCTCAGGACGTGGATCAGGCAGTCGCGGCCGCGCGCAAGGCGTTTGATGACACCGCGGGGCCTTGGCGCAAGATGTCGGCCAGCGATCGCGGCAAAATCCTGTGGAAGATCGCCGAACTGATCGAGAAGAACATTGACGAGCTTGCCGAACTGGAAACGCTCGATAACGGTAAGCCCATCTTTGAGTCACGCTACGTGGACATGCCCATGGTGGCGGATGTGTTCCGCTACTACGCCGGATGGTCCACCAAGATCCATGGCGAGACCGTGAACTCCTTCAGCAACGCGTTCACTTACACTTTGCGCGAGCCGGTGGGCGTGGTGGGCGCGATTGTTGCCTGGAACTTTCCATTGCTGTTGGCGAGCTGGAAACTTGGTCCGGCGTTGGCTTGTGGAAACACAGTGGTGTTGAAGCCGGCGGAGGACACGCCGCTGAGCGCACTTCGTTTCGGCGAGCTTTGCCTTGAAGCCGGGTTGCCCGCGGGCGTCCTGAACATCGTGACCGGCGGCCCAGCTACCGGACAGGCTCTGGTGAAACATCCGGGAGTTGATAAGGTCGCCTTCACGGGATCAACATCTGTCGGCAAGGAAATCATGCGGGCTTCGGCGGACACGCTGAAGCGCGTGACTCTCGAACTGGGCGGTAAGTCACCCAATATCGTCTTCTCAGATTCGCAGCTGGATGCCGCAGTGAAAGGCGCCGTCAATGGCATCTTCTACGGGAAAGGCGAGGTCTGCTGCGCAGGTTCGCGCCTCTTTGTTGAGAAGAAAGTGGAAGACGAGTTCGTGACCAGGCTGGTGGAGTACTGCAAGAAGATCAAGCTGGGCGACCCGCTTGATCCCAAGACCCGCCTCGGCGCCATCGTCAGCCAGAAGCAGATGGACACCGTGCTCGGCTACATCGAAGCCGGCAAGAAGGAAGGCGCCACGATTCTCACTGGCGGCAAACGCGCTTCGGTGAACGGCGACCATGGCTTCTTCCTGGAGCCCACGGTGTTTGGCGGCGTGAAGAACGACATGAAGATCGCGCAGGAAGAGATCTTTGGTCCGGTACTGGCGACGCTGACGTTTGACGATGTGGAGGAAGTCGCCGAACTTGCCAACCGCAACGTTTACGGCCTTGCAGCAGCCGTGTGGACGAATGATTTGAAGAAAGCGCACCAGATGTCCCGGCGCCTGAAAGCGGGAACGGTGTGGATCAATACCTACGGGTTGATGGATGCGTCCCTGCCCTTCGGAGGGTACAAGCAGTCAGGGTTCGGGCGCGAACTGGGAATGCACGCGATCGACCATTACACCGAGCTGAAGACGGTGTGGATGAATTTGTAAAAGAAGCTTCTAGCTGCTAGCTCCTAGCTGTCAGCCAGAAGCTGATGGGCCAAGCTGCTGAGAAATGACCCCAGCTGGCTGGTGCCGAAGCAACAAGTAACTTAATGCGGGCCTGAACGCCTGCTGAACCCTGCAGGGGACAATTCTTAAGCTAGCAGCTAGTGGCTAGCAGCTACGGAGCTCTGATACATGCCTGGTAAAGTACCGAAAATCGGAACGTTCAGTGACTGGGTCGGCCTCTTCGACGAATGGCGCAAGGAAGTGGGCGTTGACCATGACAATATAAAAGCATTCAAGTTTGACACGCTGTACGGCGCGATCGAGACCGAAGAGATCACGTTCGGATACTACAAAGGCCGTCGCAAGTGGGAGAACATGCGCCAGATTCCAACGCAGAACATGCGTGACGCGCTGATGAACCTGATTGTCTACCAGGGCGACACCGAGTTCGCCAGCGTGGAGCAGCAGCGTTATCTTTTTGAGAGTGCGCCCACCGACTGGGACCGCAGCGCATTGACGCGCGTGATGATTGAAGAAATGCGGCACGGGTGGCAGATGTGTGCGTTGCTGATTGACTTCTTCGGCGACACGGGCAAGGTGGAGGCCCGGAAGATGCTGGAGCGTCGCGCCTATGAAAACAAGCGCCTGCTGGGCAGCTTCAATGAAGAATGCGACAACTGGCTGGACTTCTTCGCCTTCACCGATTTCGTGGATCGTGACGGCAAGTTCCAGCTTCAGATGCTTAAGTATTCGGCCTTTGCGCCGCTGGGCCGATCGATGAGCTACATGCTGCGCGAAGAAGCGTTCCATATGGGCACCGGCAATACCGGACTGGCGCGCATTGCGGAAGCGGGCGTAGTACCCCACTGGTTGCTGCAGAAATACCTCAATAAATGGATTTCCAGTTCCTATGACCTGTTCGGCACAGACCACTCCTCGTCGGCGCACTGGGCGTACACATGGGGACTGAAGGGACGTTACGACGAGCCAAACAATCCCCATGCGCCAAACATGGAGGAGCTGAACGATTACAACCGGCATCTGTATCGCGATGAGTGCGCGACGCTGGTAAAGCGCATCAGCGCCGCACAGAAACCTGGCAATGATCCGCTCTATTGTCCGGACATCAAGTTCAACCGCAATATCGGAAAGTGGAAGGGTCAGTTCTTCCATCCTGAAACTGGGCAGCAGATTGAGGAGAAGGAGTATCGCGAGCAGTTCGATACCTGGATGCCCACGGAAGCAGACAAGAAATTGCTGAAGGACATCATTGCCGCGGAAAAGAAGTGGATCGCGCCACGCGCGGGAGCAAAGGACCCGCTGCTCACGATCGGCGAGGTAAGAAAGAACGCTATCAACGCCAGCGTATAGAACAGGGTGGATTAGAAAATCAGCAGGGCTGCCGCGGCAGCCCTGTTTTTTTGGAAGCGAATGTTACTGCGGTCCAAGGTTCTGATTGGCCTTATTCGGGGCCGCGCCTTTTGCCACCGTCTGGAACTGCACTACGCTGCCCATCGGCTGGCCTCCAACTTGCATCTGGATGTAGTAAGTGGTGCTGGGCTGCAAATTGTTCAGCTTTACCCGATGGTTTGTACCCTTCGAGTTCTCCTTGGCCTCTGAAGCCTGCGTAAGGCTGGTAGGTGATGTGCCATAGTGCAGCTGCATCTCAGAACCCTGGCTTGAGGTCCAGGCAATGACTGCATCGTGATCGCTTACATATTCCAGCACAGGTCCGTGTGTGATGTAACGTCCGGGTACGGTAGCCTGGGGGGCGGCCGCCGGAGCCGCTGGGGCGGTTGTTTGCGCTGTTCCAATGCAGACGCAGAACAGAAGTAGAGCTGCTGTTGCGAAGAATTTCATGCAAAGTCTCCCTGAGTGACAGTACGAGTGGCCAAAACGTGCGAAGCGGGCGTCAGGGAGAAGGTTGTCTGAAGCGATCCGGAAGGAGTGAAGCAGACGAGCAGCGGCTCCGGAGTGACTCTGGTTTCGCGAAAATATCAGTTTACGGGGATGCTGCAGGGCAGAGTGCCTGAACTCAAGTTTCTCGTTAAAATAGGGTTCCCTCGCATCGCTCGGGATTTGGAACACTCGGGATCGCAGAACAGATGTCCTATACCCTCAACGAACTTATGGTGGTCGCCGCAGCACGCGAGATCAAGGACGGCGAAGTTGTTTTTGTCGGTATGAGGCTGCCGCTGATCGCGTTTGTGGTCGCAAAGAAAACGCATGCGCGGAACGCGATCGGGCTTTTCGAGAACGGCGTCATCCGCAGCACGCCCTCGCCTGAACTGGTCTACACCATGGCCGACCCGCCGAATATCAAAGGTGCAACGCAATGTCTCGACATGCTGAGCGTGATGGGATTGCTGCAATCCGGGCGCGTAAACTTGGGCTTCCTGGGTGCGGCAGAAGTTGACCGCTACGGAAACCTCAACTCCACGCAGGTCCGGGGTAAAAATGGGCTTGTCCGCCTGCCGGGTTCAGGGGGAGCGTGCGACATTGCTTCCATGGCGCACCGCTTTGTTGCGCTGCTGGAACACGCGCGGCACCGCCTGCCTGAGCGGGTTGCGTACATTACCAGCCCTGGCAACGGTGAAGGTCATGGATGGAGGAAGCGGGTAGGCCTGCCCCGTGGAGGACCTGCAGCGGCGATCACGACAAAATGTGTGCTGCGGTTTGATGAGGGCTCAGGCGAGGCGTTCGTCTCTACGATTCATCCCGGAGTGACTGTAGAAGAGGTGCAGGCAAATACCGGATGGGATGTGAAGGTCGCGCCCGGTGTGAAGCCTACGCCGGAACCAACCCCAGCTGAGTTGAAGGCGATCCGGGAGTACGATACCAAAGGGTTCTGGACGAGTTAGAGAGTCGCCGGCATCGCCGGAATCGCGCGAAATCGCCGAAATCGGTGAGGAAAGAACGGATAACGCCCAGAAGGAGTCATTGGTCTGTTGAGGCGTTGAGCAGGCATGGGCGTAGCGCGACCCTGCTGCCGAACCCGAGCGCAGCCCGGGAGCTCACCACCGAGACACGGAGAAGTGCCTGAGTTTATGAAGCGAGTCCGAATCGAACTACACGGCCCAGTTGCGCGCATCACCTTCACGCATCCACCGCTCAATGTTTTTGGTTTCGAGTTGATGGATGAGTGCTCGGAGGCGCTCACCAAAATCGAAGCGCAGCCGAACGTGGTGGCGGTGGCCCTATCTGGCGAAGGGCGTGCGTTCTCGGCTGGCGTTGATGTGGCTGTGCACACGCCGGACAAAATCCAAACCATGTTCCAGAAATTCCATGGCTTGATCATGAAGCTGGTGAAGTCTCCCAAGATCACCATCGCGAAGGTTCATGGAGCTTGTCTGGGCGGCGGCGCAGAGCTGGCCATGGTCTGCGACATGTGCTTCACCACCCCAGAGGCAAAGTGGGGATTCCCGGAGATCACGCTCGGGTGCTACCCGCCGGTGGCCTGCACGGCACTGGCAGCGCTGGTCGGACAGAAGCTCGCAGCCGACCTTATATTCACCGGGCGGACGTTTTCTGGCGAAGCGGCGGCTGCATGGGGGCTGGCCAATGCGACGCAGCCGGAAGACCGGCTTGAAGCGGAAATCCAGAGCAGGCTGGATCACCTGGTTAAGCTCAGTCCGGCGGCACTGGCACACGCCAAAAAAGCTTTTTACGCCTGGGATTCCATTCATCTGGATAAGGGCCTGGCACGCGCGGAGAAGATTTACGTCGAGGAGTTGATGAAGACCGAAGATGCCAGCGAAGGCGTGCAGGCGTGGATGGAAAAGCGGAAACCGGTGTGGAAAGGGCGCTGATACATCCCGAGCATCAGCGAGGGATCCCTACCTGGACAAGATTTTTGGGGAGGAGATTTGGGTTATTACATCCGAGTCCTTGGTCTCAAGGCGGAGCAGCCCAGTCTTGGGTTGCTGCGCCAAAAATTGAAAGCTGTGGGTATTCAGTCAACGCTCAAGCTTGAGGCGGGCACCGAAGAGGAGTGGCAGCAGGTGGTTGTTGCCCACCCCGCCGGCACAGAAATCGCGATCGTCGAGTATAACCCAGTCGTCGAAGGTGAGCTCGGCCACGACGAGTTGATGGAATTCATTGCCGAGGTTCAGCATTACAGGCCAGATACCGCTTCCCGGTGGCTAAAGAACTATCTGTCCGCAATCAAAGCAATTTACGCGCTGCAGCTATTGTCTGGCACCGATGAGGACGATGGCTGGCGTGCGGTCCATGAGATTCAAAGCTCGATTTGGAATCATTCGGGTGGGATTCTTCAATCGGATGGTGAGGGATTCACGAATGAAGATGGCCACTGCATTCTCTGGCAATTCAGCGATGGGGCGAGCGGCACATGGAATATGGCCGTACTCAATGGAACAAACTGGACTGCGTTCGAAATGAATTTGGGGGATCCCCTTCAACGAAGGGAATTCCAGGAAGGCAAGATCCCCGCTACAGCGCGGCTCTTATAGGATTGCGCGGGTTCCCGGTTATAGGGTTCCCTCGCTTTGCTCAGGACGAAGCGAAACAGTTAGTTCGGCAGCACATCCAGCAATACCCTCGCTACGTTTTCCCCCATGATCTTGTGAATATCCTGCTCGGAGAAGCCTTCCTGGAGCAGCGCATCGGTCACAAGCGCCCATCCGCTGGCGTCAAATGGAGTGGTTACGGCACCGTCGAAGTCTGAGCCCAGGCCAATGTGATCGACGCCGACGATTCCAACCGCATACTTGATCGCGCGGGCCGTGGCGCGGGCATCTGTGCCACAGGTGGCGGTGTCCCACAGGCCAATACCAATTACCCCACCCGTTTTGGCGACCATGCGCAGCTCGTCATCAGAGAGGTTGCGCGGATTGTTGCAAGTGCCTTTCACGCCGGTGTGCGAGACGAAGAGCGGCCGCGTGGCGATGGAAGTCACGTCGCGCAGCGTAGCCGGCGACGAGTGCGCGAGATCAATAATGATTCCGCGACGTTCGAGTTCGTGCACCCATTGTTTGCCCAACTGGGTAAGGCCGCCTTTTTTCATCCCCGCCGCCGCACCGCCAACGGCTGTATCCGTGAAGTGTGTGGGCGCCATCATGCGGATGCCGGCGTTGAAAAGGTCGTCGAGATTATCGAGCTTGCCTTCGAGCGGCTGTGAGCCTTCTGTTCCGAGGAACCCTGCGACTTGGCCCGGCGTGCGTGTGCTAAGGAAGCGGCGGAGATCGCTCTTGCTCTGGATCACCACCAGCGTGCCACCGGATTCATGGGCGAACTTGTGAAGCTTCGCCGCTTCGTACAGTGCGCGCATTTTGGGGCTGTTCCAGGTGGGCGGCGGCCAGCCCTGCGCGATTGCGAGGAGCTGAATCTGGTCGGTATCGTCAGAGTTGTTGTAAATGTTCAGGCCGCGCGGACTGGTTGTGACAAGCGTAAAAGCCTGAATGGCAACGTTTCCTTCCTGCAGTCGTGGGAGATCCACCTCACCGCGGGAGCTGCGCTCGAGCAAGTTGCGCTTCCAGAGCAGGCTGTCAGCATGGAGATCGGCTACCAGCAGCTTCTTGTGCAGTGACTGCGCAGCAGCCGAGGCGTGGTACGGCGGCGGATTCAGGACCTTGTTCATCCGGTTTTCGACGATCCCTGGAAGCACGAACCACGCAATCGCCAACACTGCGATCACCACCAGGAGCACGCGGCGCAGGAATTTCATATGCTGCACAGCTTAACATCGGGCACTCAGCTTTGCGGTCGCGATTGCGCATATATACTGGGTGGTCGGAGTGATGTCGAAGTTGATGACAATGCGGCAGGCGATTGATGAGCTGGTGCCGGACGGCAGCAGTGTGGCGCTTGGTCTCCAGATGGAGCAGATGATTCCGTTTGCCGCCGGACATGAAATCGTTCGGCAAAAAAAACGCGAGCTGCGGCTGATCGGACCAATTTCGGACATTCTTTTTGACCAGATGATCGGAGGCGGCTGTGTGAAGGACGTGGTGGCGGCCTGGGTCGGGAACGTAATGATGGGCTCGGCCTACAACTTCCGCCACGCAACGGAAGTCGAGAACCCGGGCACGCCGGGCGAGAAGCTGCGCGTGTTCAACATGACGAACTTCTCCATCGCCCTGGGCCTGCAGGCGGGAGCGCTGGGAGTGCCTTTTTTGCCCACCCGAACAGCCATGGGCAGTGACGTGCCGAAGGGGAATCACTTCTTCTACCAGATCATTTCACCGTTCGACCCGAAGGAGACACTGCTCGCCGTGCGGGCGATTGTGCCTGATGTGGCGATCGTTCACCTGCAACGCGCGGACAAGCATGGCAACTCGCATTGCTGGGCGAATTTCGGGGTGATGATCGAGGGCGTACGTGCGGCAAAGAAGGTGATCGTTTCTGCCGAAGAGATTGTGAGTGAACAGGTGATTGCCAGCGATCCCAATCGCACGGTGATTCCCGGGTTTCTGGTCTCCGCGGTGGTGGAGTGCCCATTGGGAGCGCATCCTTCCCCGGTACAGGGCTACTATAAAAGAGACGATGCTTTCTTCCAGCAGTACCATGCCGAGACGAAGACGAGAGCGGAATTTGAGCAGTGGGCGCAGAAATGGATTTACGGTATTGACGACTGCGCGGCCTATGCCCGGCAGCTGGGGAGTGGGCGTGTGGATGAGCTCAGCGTGAAGCAGCATGCGTATGCGGCGGAAACGGATTACGGGTACTAGCTGCCAACAGCAGAGCTGCGAGCTACTAGCCACTAGCTTGAGTGCCAGAACTCGAGATGGACAGAGATCTGAGCAGGACTGCAAGAAGGCGGTTTTTTGAAGAGGCGAACCCATGGCTAGCAGCTAGAAGCTAGCGTGTTGATCATGAAGAAGGAATTAATAGAACTCCGAGTCAACGGCCGCCGGCATGAGCTGGCCGTAGAACCCAGCGAACTGCTGCTGGACGTACTGCGTCGCGATCTGCAGCTTACTGGTTCGAAGCGCGGCTGCGACGATTCCTCCTGCGGCGCCTGTACGGTGCTGATAGACGGCGTGCCGGCGCTCGCGTGCACGATGTTGGCCTTGTCGGTAGCTTCTAATGGACCAACGATTCCGGAAATCACGACCGTAGAGGGGATCGCTGATCATGGCGCTCTGGCGGCGATTCAGAAAGCCTACGGCGACTGGGGAGGAGCCCAGTGCGGCTACTGCACGCCGGGATTCATGGTCACGGTGAAAGCGCTGCTGGACCGGAATCCGGAGCCCAGTGAAGAAGATATTCGTCACGCGCTGAGCGGGAATCTGTGCCGGTGCACTGGATATAACCAGATGTATCAGGCGATCAAAGCGGCAATCGCAGCGGAACAGGGCGCAAGGCGTTAACTCCCGGATTGCACCGCAAGGAACGCGAAGGGCGCAACGGTAGAATTAGCTAGAAGCTAGTGGCTAGCGGCTTGGCAAAGCGTAGCGTTCCCGCGCTCCGCTCGGGATTTGAAGAATATGTCTGACTTTTCAGTAATCGGTAAACGCGTTGCCCTCGTCGACTCGGCCGGCAAGACCACGGGGCAGGGCAAGTATGCGGACGATCTCTCGCTGCCGGGAATGCTTTACGGCAAGATCCTGCATTCCCCTGTTCCGCATGCACTCATCAAGAAGATTGATAGTTCGCGGGCAGAGGCACTGGATGGAGTGGTCTGCGTTGTGACCGGGCCGGACGCGCCGAACAAGTACGGGATCCTTCCTGTCGGGCACGATGAGACGGCGCTTGCGGTGGAGAAGGTTCGCTATGTGGGCGACAACGTCGCTTGCGTGGTGGCGACATCTGAAGGAATTGCTGAGCGCGCGCTGGAATTGATCGACGTGGAATACGAGCCGCTGCCGGCGTGGTTTGACCCTGAAGATTCCATGAAGGCGGAGAAGGACTGGATCCATCCGCAGCGGCCAAACAATATTGAGAAAGACTACCACCACGTTTTTGGCGATCCGGACAAGGGCTTCGCCCAAGCGGATGCCGTCATCGAGCACCGGTATATCGCTGCTGAAGTGACGCACGCCGCCATGGAGCCCCATTCAACCCTGGCATCGTTTGAGATCGATTCTCTCAGCGGGAAACCCGGACGGCTGACGGTCTGGTCATCCACGCAGGTGCCGTATTACTTGCAGCACAAACTCTCGATTGTGCTGGAAATGCCGATGTCGCAGATCCGGGTGGTGAAGCCGCTGGTGGGCGGCGGCTTTGGCGGCAAGAGCGAAGTGATTCCGCTGGAGATCATTGCCGCAGTGGCGGCACGCAAAGCCAAGGCGCCGGTCAAGATCACTTACACACGCGAGGAAGTTTTCTGGGCGCATCGTGGCCGGCCGCGCACGATTGTGGATATGAAGGTCGGCGCGAAGAAAGATGGCCGGCTCACGGCGGTGGCAGCTCGCGTTGTGCAAGATGGCGGTGCCTACTGTTCGTATGGTGTTGTCACCATCCTTTACTCAGGGGCGCTGCTGGGCGCGCTCTATGATATTCCAAATATCCGCTATGACGGCTACCGCGTGCTGACCAACAAACCCGCCTGCGGAGCGATGCGCGGCCACGGCACAGTGAATGTTCGTTTCGCTTTTGAGTCATCACTGGATGAGATTGCGGCCAGGCTGGGAATTGATCCGGCGGAAATTCGTCGCCGCAATCTCCTGAAGCCGCCGTGTATCACAGTCAACAATCTGCGAGTGCAGAGTTACGGCCTTCCGGAATGCATAGATAAGGTTGTGGAACGGTCAGGCTGGAAGCAGCGCAAAGGCCGGCTGGCGCTGAAACGGGGTCTCGGGATCGGTTGCAGTCATTATGTGAGCGGCGCCGCCAACAGCATTATCCGTTCGGACATGCCGCACTCGACGGTAAACATCAAGATTGATCGCGATGGCGGCGTGGTGGTGTACACGGGCGCGTCCGATATTGGCCAGGGATCAGACACGATGGTGGCGCAGGTCGTGGCCGAAGTACTGGGGATCGGTCTGGCGCGGATCAAAGTTGTGGCCGCCGATACCGATCTCACACCAATCGATATCGGTTCCTACTCAAGCCGTGTGACCTTCATGAACGGTAACGCCAGCTTGCGCGCCGCGCAGGACGTGAAAAAGAAGATCGTGGCTGCTGCAGCTGCCAAAATGAACTGCGCGCCGGAAGACGTGATCATGCGCGATGATCGCGTGTGGAAACGAGGAGTGGCCGAACCGAAGGAGGTTGGCACTTCGGCTGAAAAAATTCTGGACAAGGTGGATTCACCGCGCGGCTCCGTGCAGGAAGTGAGCGGCCGCGTGGAAGGGCAGACACTGCGTGGGTCGCTGCAACAGAAGCGCAAGGAAGAAGGCCCGAAAGACCACATGAGTTTTGAGGAGGCGGTGGTCTCGGCCATCGACTTCAGCGGCGCGCTGACAGGCACAGGATCTTACGCCCCGCCCAAAGACGCGCGCGGCGGCAACTTCAAAGGAGCGGGTGTGGGCCCCTCGCCGGCTTATTCGTATTCAGCGCAGGTCGCCGAGGTCAGCGTAGACACGGACACCGGCGAAGTCACGGTCCACAAAATCTGGGCTGCCCATGATTGCGGGCGCGCGCTGAATCCGGTGTCCGTGGAAGGGCAGGTGATCGGCTCGGTGTGGATGGGATTGGGCCAGGCGCTACAGGAGGAGATGGTGTGGAAAGACGGCCTGCTGATGAATCCCGGGATGCTGGAGTACAAGTCGCCTTCGGCAGTGGAGTCGCCGGATGTAGAGTGCATCATCGTGGAGTCGGTCGATCCGGAAGGGCCGTTTGGCGCGAAAGAAGCGAGCGAAGGATCGCTCGCCGCTACGATTCCTGCAATTGCGAATGCAATCTACGATGCCGTAGGAATCCGGTTGCGCGAAGCGCCATTTACGCCAGAGCGCGTTCTGGCTGCGCTGAAGCAAAAGAAGCTTGAGGCCAAAGCGCTGGAAATCACGCGCGGAGCGGACCCAAGCGCGCCGAAGACGTTCCGCGAGCACGGCGGGTCACTGTGGTACAAGGGCAAGGGGCCGGTGCGGCATGAGCAGGACCCTGCAAGAAGACCGCCCATTCATGAAGATGTGTAGTCGATCTCGAATTCAATGAGCTTACCGTCATTTAAACTTCTCCGCCCGCGGACGATTGAAGAGGCCGTAGCGATGATGCTGGAGCACAGCCAGCATGTGCAGATTCTTGCCGGAGGCACGGACCTGCTGCCTTCGATGAAGCAGCGCCTGTTCACGCCGGAATTTGTCATGGACATCCGGGGCATCGAAGAGATGCACGGCATCCAGGTGCGGCCCGGGCTGGGTGTGGAGATTGGCGCCCTCACGACGCTTTCGGCGATCGAAGACTCGGAATTTATCCGGCGCAACTACGCGGTGCTCCATGAAGCGGTGAAGACCGTTGCGTCGCCGATCCTGCGCAACATGGGTACGCTGGGCGGCAATATATGCCTGGACACACGCTGCCTCTGGTACAACCAGTCGTTGCAATGGCGGCGGTCGTGCGGGTTCTGCATTAAGAAGGATGGCGACCTTTGCCATGTTGCGCCGGGTGGGACACGCTGCTGGGCGGCATTCTCCGGCGATACGCCTCCGGCGCTGCTTTGCCTGGGAGCGGAGCTGGAAATCGTTGGGCCGGTTGGAGTGCGGCGCATGGCCATAAAGGACTTCTACACCAACATCGGCGACAAGCGGATGCGGCTGGAGCCACACGAGATAGTCACGCGAGTGTTTCTGCCGCAGCAGACTTCGGGATGGAAGGGCAGCTACCAGAAGTTGCGGATTCGCGGATCGATCGACTATCCGCTGGCCGGCGTTGCAGTCGCGATCAAACAGAACGGCGGACCGGTGGAAGCCGCGCGCATGGCTATCACCGCGGTTAACCCGGCTCCGCAACTGATCCCTGGAGTTGAGCACGCGTTGGCAGGTAAGCGAGTGGACGAACTGCTGGCAACCGTTGCGGGTGAACTGGCAGGAAAGACCGCAAAGCCGCTGACCACGTCAGGACTGACGCCGGAGTATCGCCGCGAGATGGTGAAGGTTTATGCGAAGAGGGCGGTGATAGCGGCAGTATCCGGTACTTAGTATTTGGTGAAAGACTTTGTCGCTATCGCACCAAATACCAAATACCAAATGCCAAGTACCCCGAAGGGTGAAGATTGACAATCACTGACTGCCACATCCATATCCAGCCGGTGGAGATGTTCAAGGCCGGGCCGCTTGAGGTGATGAAGAAGGCCCGCGGGCACTATGAAGACGTGCTCGAGTATTGCCGCTCGCCCAAGTCGCTGCTCAAGTACCTGGATTCCATTGCCGTGGAGCGCGCGGTCCTTATTAATTATGTGGCGCCGGACACAATGGGGTTCACCCACGAGGTGAACCAGTGGGTGGCAAATTACTGTAAGGAGAATCCGAAGCGGCTGATCTCTTGCGGCAGCGTGCATCCGCGGCACAGCCTCAATGTAGAGAAAGACATGGATGAGATTGTGCGGCTTGGGATCCGGCTGATCAAAATTCATCCGCCGCACCAGTTGCTGTACGCGAATGATTACCTGAACGGCGTGAAGGAACTGGAGACGATCTACCGGGCCGCCGAGGCCAATGACATCCCGGTGATGGTGCATACCGGCACGTCAATTTTCCCGGCAGCGCGCAATAAGTACGGCGACCCGATCTTTCTGGACGACGTGGCGGTGGATTTTCCCAAGCTGAGGATCCTGATGGCGCACGGCGGCAGGCCGATCTGGATGCAGACGGCGTTCTTTCTCCTACGGCGACACAGGAACATACACCTGGATATCAGCGGGATTCCGCCGAAACTGCTGCTTACTTATTTTCCGCGGCTGGAAGAGATCGCAGGCAAGACGCTCTTTGGAACAGACTGGCCGAGCCCGGGTATTCCAGACATCAAACAGAATCTCGAGCAATTTCAATCGCTCAACCTGCCCGGTGCCGTTAAAGAGCAGATTCTCAGCAAGACCGCCCTCCGGGTTTGGCCAGCTTAGTCTCCTAGAAAAAAACGAGAGACGTGGCATGCCACGTCTCTTCGTGATCTTTCTTAAGCTCTCAGCAGCGTCAAACCGTGGCGCGTCTCCCGGTGATAAGGTGCCAAACCAGCGAAATCACTGCCAAAATCAGCAGCAGGTGAATCAGGGCACTGCTGACGTGGAAAGCCACGAAGCCGAGAATCCAAAGAACAAACAGCACAAGCGCGATGATCAAGAGCATGGAAAATCCCCCGTTCGGTTAGTCTTGATCAGATACGATTCCTGTGTTCAGGAGACTGTTGCTTCTGCTCCCGCAGGTAAAAAGTCGCGCAGCGGACAACCTTCACACTTCGGAGTACTGCGGCAGAACTGGTTGCCGGCGCGGACGATCAGGGCATGCAGTTCGTTGTAGTGCTGCGCGAGTTCGCTCCGCACAGCACGGCTCATGCGCGACTGCGGATGGCGCGGATCAGCACCCTTCTCCAGTTGCAGCAGGTGCTCGGGCTCGGTACTCTGGACAGCCTGCTCGATCAGCAGGCGAATGTCCTCATACGAAGTCTTGGGAGTGATGATGCCGTGGCGCTCCAGAATACGGCGAGTGTAGGCATCGACGACGAACACCGCGTGGCCGCCGGCGTAGAGCAGAATGGAGTCGGCGGTTTCCGGCCCCACGCCGTTGAGTGAGAGCAGCTCTTCGCGCAGTTTTTCAGTTGGTTGGGCAAACATGCGGTCGAGCGAGCCGGAATAATTCTTGTCGAGATGGCGGATAAATGTCTTCAGCTTGAGGGCCTTCTGGCGGTAGTAGCCGGATGGACGAATGAGAATCTCGAGCTTCGCCAGCGGCAGTTTACGCAGAGAATCAAGGCTGAGCGCGCGGTCGCTGCGCAGATTGGCAATTGCCTTTTCGACGTTGGTCCAATTGGTGTTCTGGGTGAGATACGCGCCCACGATCACCTCAAAGCGGGATTGAGCGGGCCACCAGTTCTGCGGACCCCAGCGGCGGAGAAGAGCGAGGTAGTAGGAGACGATAGATTGAGCGGCCTGGGAATCGGGTGATCGGGTGATCTGGTGATCGGGTGATCTGAAGCCGCTCATCACGGGGAATGTACTGAGAGCACTCGCGAAGCTCAATCAGCACTACTCAAGATTATCGCAAATCAAAGTGGCCATGTCGCGGCGATCATCCGATCTCCCGATAGTCTACGTGCTCGCCTGATATTGGGCTTCCAGATCGCAGGATTCCCGGCAGGGGCGGCAGTAGTACTGGCCGTCTTCACAAAGACGCACGTCGTAAGAACCGCGACAAAGAATGCAGTACTTCGTGCAGGTGCAGCGGCGCTCTACCTGGTCGCAGATAGCACAAAGGAAATCCTTAGGCATGGGCGAAGCTTAGTGCAGCCCCTCGGCAGGGCGCAAATTACGAAGGGATTCGGCACTTCAGAAATCTCCAAACCTGAAAATGGAGTCAACTGCTTTTCCAGAGCTGCCCTGGACGGACGATGCGGCAGTGGTAACAGGCACTGTTCTCGCCATCGTGGTTATACCAGGCATGCTCTGCGCCGCGTTCCTGGCAGTCACGGCCCTTCGTGAGCCATCTGGAGAAAGGAGTGGGCAAAAGGATACGCAGATTAGTCCGCCATGCGTAGGGGTGCTTCCAGCTGAATCGAATGTGAAACATAACCGATCAAGGTCCTTTACTCATAGTAAAGGCTTGATCAATCGAACCGCCGCCAGCAGTTCATTGACCCCTAACAAAACCGGGTGATAACCTTTAAGGTTCCCTTTGACCCGGCGAACCATTCTGTCCCCCTAAGCGAGAAAAGGCATTGTCTTCTATCACAAATACGCAGACGCTTCGAAAAACCGCGCTTAACGCCCTGCACCGGCGTCTTGGGGCCAAGATGGTGGATTTTGGTGGCTGGGACATGCCGGTGGAGTATCCCTCCAGCGGCGGACTGATGAAAGAACACCTGGCTGTGCGCACCGGGGTTGGGATGTTTGATGTCTCCCATATGGGCGACATCCTTATCCGCGGCCCGCAGGCGCTCGACGCCACGCAGTGGATCAGCATGAATGATGCTTCCAAACTGCAGGAGAACCAGGCCCACTATTCAGCTCTGCTTTATCCGGAAGGCGGATTCGTGGACGATGTAATCGTCCACAAGCTGGGGCAGAACGACTACCTGCTGGTGATCAACGCCGGTACACGCGAGAAAGATTATTCGTGGGTGCGGAAGAACGTGAGCCGGTTTAAGTGCCACGCCAATGATGTGGGCGATTACTACACACAGATTGCGATTCAGGGCCCGAAAGCAGAAGCCACGCTCCAGAAGCTGACCGACGTTGATCTCTCCCAGATCAAGAACTACTGGTTCAGGCACGGGACCGTTTGCGGATTGCCGAACACGATGATCGCCCGCACCGGATATACGGCCGAAGACGGATTTGAGATCTACGTGCCATCGGACGTGGCGACCAGCGAGCGCGTATGGAATGAAGTGACCGAGGCGGGCAAGGAGTTCGGGATTGTGGCGTGCGGGCTGGGTGCCCGCAACACGCTGCGGCTGGAAGGCCGCATGGCGCTCTACGGTCATGAAATATCCGACACTATCAATGTCTGGGAAGCGGGGCTGGATCGCTTCTGCAAGATGGAGAAGCCGGACTTCGTAGGGAAAGCAGCGCTGGAAAAAGCGAAAGCTGAGGGCCTGAAACGCACGCTGGTCGGACTCGAAGCGGTGGACCGCGGTATTCCGCGCGATGGCTACAAGGTGATGGATGCTTCGGGGCGGGAGATCGGATACGTGACCAGCGGATCGTATGCACCGTTTTTGAAGAAGAACATCGCGCTGGCGTATGTGCCGCCCTCACACTCCGAGTTGGGCAACGAGTTATTTGTGGAGATCCGGGGCCAGCAGGTGAAGTGCAAGGTTGTTCCAACTCCGTTTTACAAGCGCCCAAAAAAGGCGTAGCTCAACGAAGGACAGAGGTCCCAAGGAATGGCGTATCCGAAAGATTACAAGTACACGAAAGAGCACGAATGGATCCAGATCAGCGGTAAAACCGGCTTGATTGGGATTACCGATCACGCACAGCAAGCGCTGGGCGACATCGTCTTTGTTGAGCTGCCGAAGATTGGCGCCAAGCTGCAGTTGGGCAAGAGCTTTGGGACGGTGGAGTCAGTAAAAGCGGTTTCAGAGCTGTATGCGCCGGCATCGGGCACCGTTCTGGAAGTCAACGATTCGCTGAACCAGGCGCCGGAAGATATTAATAAGGACGCGCACAAGGCCTGGATGGTGAAGATTGAGCTAGCTGATCCCGACGAAACCAGGGTGCTCCTCTCTGTGGACGATTATGAGAAGTACGTTGCGGAAGAGAAATAAGAAGTTTTTGCACGTTGAAGATATTTTTGAGCACGTCATCCTGAGGGCCGTAAGCGAGCACGCGCTGTCACCAGCGTGCGAGTAGGCCCGAAGGACCTTGAGTTTTTGGGTTAACCACAAGGTCCCTCGCTCCTATTCGGACGCTGAAGGCAGCGCGTTCTCATTTACGGAGCTCTGGATGACGAGTTTTCTTTTGATCGGATTTTCTGGCCTGAGGTCCACATCATTCCATGCGCTATCTTCCTAAATCGCCCGCCGACCGGCAGCAGATGCTGCGCGAGATCGGCTGCAAGACCATTGACGATCTCTTTGAACCGATCCCGGCCGAATACCGGCTGAAGCGCGACCTGAACGTGCCGCGGCAGATGGCTGAGAGTGAGGTCATCGAGTTCTTTCATCAATGTGCCGCGACCAATGCTGCGCGTTACGCCGTGTTCCTCGGCGCCGGGGCTTACCATCATTACCGTCCGGTGGTGATCGATTCGCTGATTTCGCGTGGCGAGTTCTTTACCGCGTACACGCCTTACCAGCCGGAGATCGCGCAGGGAACCCTGCAGGCGATCTTCGAGTTCCAGACGATGATCTGCGAACTCACCGGCATGGAAGTGGCGAATGCTTCGATGTATGACGCTTCGACGGGAACGGCTGAGGCGATCATGATGGGGGTGAGACTTACTGGGCGGAATTCCGCCGTTGTCGCGCGCACCGTACATCCTGAATATCGCGAAGTGATCAAGACTTACACGCAACACCAGGCGCTCCCGATTGCGGAGTGTGGCTATAAAGAGGATGGCCGGCTGGACCTGGCGGAGCTGGAAAAGAAGATCACCGACGACACGGCAGCAGTTCTGATCCAGTCGCCAAACTTTTTTGGGACGATCGAGGATGTCGCCGCGATTGCCGATCTGGTGCATCGGAAAGGTGCGTTGCTGGTGGTAGCGATTTCCGAAGCATTGTCACTCGGTGCTGTGAGGCCGCCGGCCGAGGCAGATATTGTGGCGATGGAATCCCAGTCGTTCGGCGTGCCGCTCGGTTTCGGAGGCCCCTATGCGGGTGTGCTCGCCACAAAAGAGAAATATGTCCGGCAGATTCCCGGCCGTCTTGTGGGGGAGACCCGGGATCGTGACGGAAAACGCGGCTTCGTGCTGACACTCTCAACGCGCGAGCAGCACATCCGGCGTGAGAAGGCGACTTCGAATATCTGCACGAACCAGGCGCTGATCGCGACGATGGCAACAATCTACATGACGATCTACGGCCGTGAAGGCCTGAAAGAGCTCGCCCACCAGAACCTGGCGAAGGCGACGTACGCGGCCGGTGAATTCTCAAAGAAAGCCAAAGTGCTGTTTGGCGGCGCACCACGGTTCAACGAATTTGTGGTGCAGACCAGGGAAGATTCCTACGAGATCAACAGCCGGCTGCTGGAAAAAAAGATGATCGGCGGCTTCCCGCTCAGGAAGTTCTATCCCGAACTTGGGAATGCGGCACTGTGGTGCTGCACCGAGCTGAACAGCAAAGAGCAGATCGATGCGGCGGTAGAGGCGGTGGGCCAATGAGCGATAAGGACATAAAGAAAGCGACGCGGCACGTTAACCAGAATGAAGGGCTGATTTTCGAGCGGTCGTCACCGGGGAAAAAGGGTTACCGGCTGCCGCCGCTCGATGTGCCGGCCGTCGATGCGAAAAAGGTGCTCGGCAGCGCCGCACGCGAAGACCTGGGCAACATGCCGGAGGTGAGCGAGATGGAGATCATCCGCCACTTCACGCGGATCTCCACCTGGAACTACGCGATTGATCTCGGAATGTACCCGCTGGGTTCCTGCACCATGAAGTACAACGCTCGCGTGAATGAAGTGGTGGCTCGCCTTGGCGGCCTCGCTGACGCTCACCCCTACCAGCCGGAGCGAATTTCGCAGGGCGCGCTGCGGATCATGAAGACGCTCTCGGACTGCCTGCTGGATATCACCGGGATGGATGCGATTACGCTGCAGCCGGCGGCTGGTGCACACGGTGAGATGACTGGCATCCTGCTGATCCATGCCTGCCTGAAGTCGCGCGGCAATCCGCGGAAGAAGATCCTGATTCCCGACTCGGCGCACGGCACAAACCCGGCCACAGCGGCGATCTGCGGCTATGCAGTGGAAAACCTGAAGTCGAACGCGCAGGGAATGGTTGATATACCGTCACTGGAAGCGCAGATGAATGAAGACGTTGCTGGGTTGATGCTGACGAACCCGAATACGCTGGGCTTGTTCGAGCGTGATATCGCAAAAATCGCCGACATCCTGCACAAAAAGGGCGGCCTGCTTTACATGGACGGCGCGAACATGAACGCCCTGGTAGGCAAAGCGCGGCCGGGCGACTTTGGCGTAGACGTAATGCACCTGAACCTCCACAAGACGTTTTCGACGCCACACGGGGGAGGCGGTCCGGGCTCGGGGCCGGTAGCGTGCAAGAAAATCCTGGAGCCTTTCCTGCCCATGCCGCTGGTGGTGCAAAAGGCCGACGGAACGCTCGGGTTCGACTACAACCGGCCGCAGTCGGTCGGCCGTGTGCGCATGTTCTACGGCAACTTTGGGATGCATGTGCGCGCACTTGCGTACATCCTGGCCAACGGCTTCGATGGCCTGCGCCAAACCACCGAAGACGCGGTGCTCAACGCAAATTACATCCGCAAGAAGCTGGAAGGCGACTACGAACTGCCGTACAAAGGCCAGTCAATGCACGAAGTGGTCTTCAGCGATCGCATTCAGCAGCACAAGGGCGTGAAGACCGGCGATATCGCCAAACGCCTGATTGACTACGGTTTCCATCCTTATACCGTCTCGTTCCCGCTGGTTGTGCCGGGAGCGCTGATGATCGAACCCACCGAAAGCGAGTCCATGGAGGAACTCAACCTCTTTATTGATGCCATGCAAGCGATCGCCCGGGAAGTGGAGCAAGATCCCGAGCTGGTGAAAACGGCACCGCACTCGACGCGTGTTTCAAGGCTGGATGAAACGGCAGCGGCGAGAAAGCCGGTGTTGCGGTGGAAGCCGGGGGCAGCTGTCTCTGCCGGGGAATAGAGAGGGTTTACCGCAAACCCATTTCACCGCAAAAGCCGCGAAGGACGCAATCTCAAAATCCTTTGCGTCCATTGCGCCCTTTGCGGTGAAACCGCTTTTTTGCGGTAAAACGGTGGGTGGTTTTGCGGTAAAGACCCTACAGGCAGCGCCGAGAGTAACCCTTGCGGTGTCTAAAATTCAGGTAAACTGTTCCATATCATGCCAGCCCCAAGAGTTGTAGTTGTTGGCCTGCTTCTGGCCTGCTTTGCACTGTCTGCAAGCTCCCAGACGAGCCCTTCCGTACCGGCGGCCAAGCAGCCGGTATTGCTTTCCACCATGCAGCAGGAACTGGATCGCGCCGTGACTTCTCTGAAGACGGCCGATCCGTCGCCCTACTTCATCAGCTACAACGCAAGCGATGAGGACATGGCGCTGATTGCCGCCACGAGCGGAGCGATGCTCGCGAACATGAAGCGGCACGAGCGTTCGGTGGACATTACGGTGCGGGTGGGAAATCGCGACCTTGACAATACGCATGGCGATAACCGCTCGACGGCTGTGATTTCCGCATCGCTGCCGATGGAAGACCGGCCAGACGCAATTGCGCGGGTACTGTGGATTAATACCGATCGCATGTACAAGAGGGCCGCGCAGACTTTTCTGGAAGTCAAGACCAACACCAAGGTGCGGGCCGAAGAAGAAGACCTTTCAGCAGATTTCTCGTCTGACAAGCCGAATGTTGCCGTGAGCTCCACAGGGCAGATGGCGTCTTTCAACAGCAAAGAGTGGGAAGACCGCGTACGCCGGCTGTCGTCGATCTTCGCGAAATATCCCGAGATCGAAAACTCGACGGTGATGCTTGTAGTGCAGAATTCGACGCGCTACTTCGTTTCGAGCGAAGGCGCAAAGATCGTGGACTCGCGGCCGCTGATCCGCGTGCTGGCGATGGGGAACACACGCGCGGATGATGGGATGGACCTGGCGAGGTCGGAGACCTTCGATGCGTCATCGTTCGACAAGCTGGCTTCCGAGCAGGTGATGATCGCCAAGATCGAAAAGATCGCGCAGGACCTGCAAAAGCTGAAGAAGGCGCCGGTGGTTGAGCCGTTTGATGGGCCGGCACTGCTTTCAGGTCGCGCCGCAGCGGTGTTTTTCCACGAAGTGGTTGGTCATCGCCTGGAAGGACAGCGCCAGCGCGGCGAGAACGAAGGCCAGACTTTTACGAAGATGATCGGCAAGCCCGTGTTGCCAACCTTCCTGAGTGTGGAAGACGATCCCACGCTGGCGACGCTGGGCGGTGTGGAGCTGAGCGGCAATTACACGTACGACGAGGAAGGCGAGAAGGGCCAGAAAGTGGAGCTGATCTCGAAGGGCGTGTTGAAGCAGTTCCTGATGTCGCGCATGCCGGTGAAGGGCTTTGAACATTCCAATGGTCACGGGCGCGCGCAAGACGGCATGATGCCTGTCGGTCGGCAGGGGAACCTGATCGTGCGTTCAACGCATGTGATTCCCGACGCGAAGCTACGGGCGGCTCTGATCGAAGAGACCAAAAGACAGAAGAAGCCGTTCGGGCTGTATTTTGAGGACATTGCCGGCGGGTTTACGCTGACGACGCGCAACCTGCCGCAGGCGTTCCAGGTGATGCCGCTGATGGTCTGGAAGGTCTACCCAGATGGCCGGCCGGATGAACTGGTTCGTGGTGTGAATATTATCGGGACCCCGCTCAACGTGCTGAACCGCATTGTGCTGACCGGCGAAAAGATCGACGTTTTCAACGGCGAGTGCGGGGCCGAGTCAGGTTCGGTGCCGGTTTCCGCAGCGGCTCCGGCGATGCTGTTTTCAGAAGTGGAAGTGCAGAAAGTCGTCCAGGGACATGAGCGGCCTCCAGTGCTGCCTCCGCCGGGCTTTGATGAAACCAAGATCGCGCAGAAGGGGGCAAACTAATGCGCAAACTATTTTCAATCCTGCTCCTTGCTGCAATCTGTTTCGCGCTTCCAGCCTGGGCTGATGATGCGCCTCCCTCGCACGCGGCGGTAACGTTCGACGATCATGGCGATCCGGTGTTGCGGGCGATGATCGCCGAACTGAAGCGCTCCCAGGAAAAGCTGCAGCTTGGGCAGCTGCAACGTCCTTATTACATTGAGTATCAGGTTACCGAGCTTCAGGACTACACGGCTGATGCTTTCCTGGGTGCGCTGCGCACCGACAACACGAATGCCGGACGGCTGGTGCGCGTGGTGGTGAGGATCGGCGACTACAAGCAGGACAGCTACTTCGGCGAAGGTACCGGCACGGTGGACGTGCTGCCCATGGAAGACAACGAAATGGCGATGCGTCACCAGCTCTGGCTGGCAACCGACAAAGCCTACAAAGCCGCGCTGAGCGGCTTTACAGAAAAGCAGGCCGCGCTCAAGAATGTGGAGCACGAAGAAGATGTACCCGACTTCTCACAGGAAAAGGCTTCGCAGGCTCTGCGCGACACCTCGAAGCTGGGGGTTGATCTGGGTGCCTGGAAGGGCCGGCTCGCAGCGACTTCGGAGTTGTTCCGCAAGGATCCTGCGCTGCAGAGCTCAAGCGCGGTGTACAGCTTCCGTGTACTTAACCGCTATTTCGTGAACACCGAAGGCACGGTCACCCGGCAGGGAAGAACCACCTACAACTTCGCTTTCGCCGGCAGTACGCAGGCAGATGACGGCATGAAGCTGGACCGCAGCCACAGCTATATTGTGACCCGCCCGGACGAGCTGCCGAAGCAGGAAGAGGTTAGTAAAGACGCTGAGAAGCTGATCAGCAGTTTTGTGGCACTCAAGAAAGCTCCGCTGGTAGAAGACGATTATCGCGGGCCGGTGCTGTTCTCGGCCGACGCTACGACTGCGCTGTTTGAGCGATTGGTGGCGCCGAACATTGTGGGTGTGCGGCCTGAGCTCGGCAATCCCGCACGGACGCGTGGCGAGTTTGCGTCGCATTACAAGAACCGCGTGCTTCCTGAGTTCTTTACCGTGGTGGATGACCCGAAGGCAGACAAGATCGATGGCACATCGCTGGCGGGCAGCTACGAATACGATGATGAAGGCGTTCCGGCGCAAACTGTGACGGTGATCGATAAGGGAGTTTTGGCGAATTACCTGGTGGCGCGGGAGCCGATTCGCGACTTCCCGCACTCGAATGGTCATGGCAGGACGGCGCTGGCGGGAAGCCCGCGTCCGCAAATCTCAAACCTGATCGTGAAGTCAGCGAACGGGCTGAGCCAGGAAGACATGAAGCGCAAGCTGCTGCAGATGTGCAAAGACCAGGGCCGGCCCTACGGATATTACGTGGAGACCACCGGACCGCAGCTTACGCCTCGTCTGTTGTGGCGCGTCTACGTGAGCGACGGCCATATGGAACTGGTTCGCGGAGCAGTGTTCCACGAACTGGATACACGCGCATTACGGAACGATATTGTGGCTGCGGGAAATGACAGCTACGTCTACAACCGCACAGAACCGGTACCCAGCTCGATTGTGGCGCCTTCAGTGCTGTTCGGCGAACTGGACATTCAGCGGGCGAACCGGACGCGGGAGCGTCTGCCGCAGTATCCGGCGCCGCCGCTAGCGGCGGGCAAGTAGGATTCACCGCAACGCGCAGGATTTCACCGCAAAGAACGCAAAGGACGCAAAGGATTCATGAACGAGAAAAATGAGTCTTACGCGTACTTCGTGATTGCAGGCGGGTTCGATCCGGTGGATGTAACGGCGCGCGTCGGTGTCACACCTTCCCAAGCTTGGGCGAAGGGAGACCTCGCGGAACGCACGAAGCAGAGGCGAGAAAGCAGTAGTTGGAGTCTCTATTCCAGGCTTGATCGTTCTGCGACTCTGGAGAGCCATGTGCAGGACGTGCTTGAGCAACTCGATTCCAACAAGGCTGATTTCAGAGCACTCAGTGTGGAGTATGGCGGGGTGATGGAGCTTGTAGGATATTTCTACGATTATTACCCAGGGCTCTTTTTCAATCGTAGGACGGTGGAGCACCTCGCCGAATACGCACTTTCCATGGACTACGATTTTTATTTCTGGGACAAACCTGAAGCGCCCACGCCCGCCGAGGGCGGACCGTAATTTGTTCGGTCACAAGAATTCCCGGATCACCCAAAGGAACGGTTATCATAGGGTTTCCTCGCGCCTTCGGCGCTCGGAATGAGAATTCATGGGCCGCATCCACGTTCTTTCTGATCATGTCGCCAACAAGATTGCCGCCGGGGAGGTGGTGGAGCGCCCTGCTTCCGTCCTGAAAGAGCTGCTGGAAAATTCGCTGGACGCCGGAGCCACACGAATTAAAGTCCAGATTGAAGGCGGCGGCAAGAAGCTGATTCAGGTGGTGGACAACGGCTGCGGGATGGTGCGGGACGACGCGCTGCTTGCCTTTGAACGCCATGCGACTTCCAAGATCAAAGATGCTGATGACCTGCTGAATATCCATACTCTCGGCTTCCGCGGAGAGGCGCTGCCTTCGATCGGGTCGGTCGCGCGAGTTCTACTGGAGACACGTGCGCCGGAAGACGCGAGCGGGACAGTGTTGGAGATCGCGGGAGGAAAGATCCTGCGGGTGGAAGAAGCCGGATTGCCGCTGGGCACGTCGATTGCTGTTCGCGATCTCTTTTTTAATACGCCGGCGCGAAGAAAGTTCCTGAAAGCGGAGTCAACGGAGCTTTCGCATCTGGCGTCGCTGGTGACGCACTATGCACTGGCGAATCCAGAGAAGCATTTTGAGCTGCACTCGGCAACGAACGCCATGCTCATTGCTGCTCCGGTGGAAACGCACTCTGATCGTATTTACCAGATCTTTGGACGGGAGACGCTGGACCAGCTTGTACCTGTGGCGGCGGGGATGAAGCTAGAGCGAGTGGGCATCCCTGAGCCACCACCATGGCGCAGAGACGAAGATTACGAACCGCCGGTGGCCGGCGATATTCGCGTGCATGGGTTTGTATCGAAGCCGGAGCTGCAGAAGCTGAACCGCAACTCGATCTTTATTTTCGTCAACAACCGGTTGATACGCGACCGGCTGGTACAGCACGCGCTGACCGAGGCTTATCGCAATATTATTCCGCCGACGGTTTTTCCGGTTGTGCTGCTGTTTATTGAGCTGCCGAACACTGAAGTGGATGCGAATGTGCACCCCTCGAAGACCGAGGTGCGTTTCCGGCAGCAGTCGCTGGTGCATGATTTTGTACGCGATTCGGTGCGAGCCGCGCTGATGAAGGCGCGTCCGGTTCCGCAGTTCACCCGAGAGATTCACGCGCAACCGACGGCGGCCCCGGGATTTTCGCCGGGAGCGTTGCAGGCGGAGCATTCAGCGGATGGAAGCGTAGCCACGATGCCGCAACTGCCAGGAGAGTTTGCTTTACAGCCCGCACCCCAGCCGCTGATAACTGAGCGGCTCCAATTCGCGGGTGAATCGATTCCGGTAGAAGCGAACGCGGCGGTGAGCGGCTTCGGCGCGCCAGGCCATGCGACTGTTGCACCTACGAATGGAGCAATTCCGGATACCTGCGGGAACGTGCTAGCGGATGAGCCACAAGCGGTACCAGATGCGCTTGCTCTGGCCAGCCTCAAACCGCTCGGTCAGGTCCGAGAATCTTTTATTCTCGCGATCAATGCGGATGGACTCTGGATCATCGACCAGCATGTGGCGCACGAGCGCGTGCTGTTCGAGCGAATTCTGCGTGAGCGTTCTCAGGCGGCGGTGGAAGGCCAGCGCATGCTAATGCCGTTACTCGTCGAACTCACTCCGGCGCAGCAGGCCGTGTTTGCCGAGATCAGCGAAGAGCTCCGGCGGAACGGGTTCGAGGTCGAGCTGTTTGGAACACGCACGGTGGCAGTCAAAACCGCTCCCGCGGGAGTGGAGACAAGCGACGTCGAGAAGATGCTGCTTGAACTGCTCGACCAATGCGGCGATCCCGAGCAGCAGCTGAACCTGGAAAAGATTCGCGGGCGAATCGCAGCCAGCATCGCGTGCCACGCAGCCATTAAGATCAATATGCCGCTGGAGCAGCACAAGATGGAGTGGCTGCTGAAAGCACTGAGCGAAACTGAGTGTCCGATGAGCTGTCCACATGGGCGTCCGGTGGTGCTCAGGTATTCTGTAAAGGAGATACAGAAAGCGTTCAAGCGCATCTGATCAGGCAAACCCAGATTTCAACTAAACCACGATGACGGACCACGATTTACAGGAGCAACGCGCGCACAAATGGCGACTGGACGGCAATGCCGTGCAGACGATTGAGCACGCGCGCGCCTTTCTAAACGATGTGGGATTCTGCCTCATGTATCCGCAGCGATCGGTGCCGCTGGTGCCCACGTTTATCGGCGCCTACGCAGGTTCAGCGCAGAACCTGCCGGACAGCAAGCACGCCTTCGCAGATCCGCGTGCGCAACAAGCGACAGAGCTAATGGTCCGCATGCTACGGGAGCGCAGCGCGTATGAACTTCCTGTGGGTGATGACATCCTGATCGTTTCAGCGTCACTATTCCCGTTCTTCTACTCTCTCCTGAGCGACCGCCTGCCCAAAGCGCCGCCGAAATTCCGCGCGCAAGGAGTGAAGGTATCTCCGCTCTCGTTGCAGGTCTTTGACGCGATCCAGAAGCAAGGGCCACTCAGCAAGGAGAAGCTGCGCGAGCTGGTTGGACGCGAGTTGAGCAACGCCGCGCTGGACCGTTCGCTGGGCGAGCTGTGGTCGATCCTGAAGATCACGCGCGTCAACTATCGCGAAGGCGAAGGAGCGCAATGGGACGTGCTTTATCGCTGGGCGCGTGACGTGGTGGAGGAGGCGATCGATATCTCCGAGCCGGAGGCAATCTCAGCGCTGCTGGGCAAGTATCTGGATGCGGTGATCGCCGCATCGCAGGAAGAGACAGAGCAGTTCTTCTCGCTGTTCACGGCGCGCTCAAAGGTGCGAGAGGCCATGAACGCGCTGCTTGCGGCGCGCCAGCTCAGCTTCATTTCGATCGGGCCGAAGACGCTGGTCCGGCTTGCTCCGGTACACGAACCGCAGCGGAGACGCATTCATGGATAACCGAGGCGCCTCGACCGCGCGGCGCATTGTGATTGCAATTGACGGTCCTGCGGGATCGGGGAAGAGCACGCTGGCCAAGCTGCTGGCCGAGAAATACCGCTACATCAACATCGAGACTGGCGCGATGTATCGCGCGCTGGCGCTGAAGGCGCTCGAAACCGGAATTTCGCTCGATGATGGCGCAGCGCTGACCGTACTCGCTGCGGGTTCACGCATTGAGTTGCTGCCCCGACCGGAAGGAAACCGGGTTGTGCTGGATGGCCGCGACGTGACGGAGAGCGTTCGAAGGCAGGAAGTTACGGATGCTGCGTCAAAAGTTTCCGTGCATCCTGGCGTGCGGACGTGGATGGTTGCAAGACAGCGCGAGATGGGAGCTGCGGGCGGAATCGTAATGGAAGGCCGCGACATTGGAACCGAAGTCTTTCCTGGGGCTGAAGTGAAGGTCTTTCTGGATGCAGCGCCCGAAGTGCGCGGCGCGCGGCGATTTCAGCAGGACGCGTCAGCCGCAGTAAAGGAAGCGAGCGTGATTGCCGAGCTGCGAGCGCGCGATGAGCGTGATCGCACGCGCGCGAACTCTCCGCTTGAGGCTGCTAAAGACGCGGTTCACATTGACTCCACGAATCTTACGCTCGATCAAGTGTTTGCACGCGCAGTGGAGATCATTGAAGAGAAGCTGGCGCACAAGAGTGTGGCTCGCTAATCCTGTCAACACGTTTTATTTTTGAATCGGAGTCGGGCGGCTGAAGGCCGCCCTCTTCTACGCTGTCACTGCCGTTTTCTCACTTCAATCCTGCCGTGGTCGGCGCGCAACCTCATTGCGGGGCCACCTTTACCCACATTGGCCTTCGCGGTTGCGTCATTGCGGGTATTGTCCACGTTGATGCCGAAGTCAGTTTCGATTTCGCCGCTCAGGCTCTGCGCATCGAGCTGAAACGCCGCGTTTGCCGGCACTTCCACGCTGACCTCGCCATGGACAGAGTTTACGTCCATCGCCCCGAGCGGAGACTTCATCTGAATCTCGACCGGCGCATTCCGGTTCTGGATGTGGACGTCACCAACCGTGTCTTCCAGATGGATTGACTTGCTGCGTGTTTCCAGGCGGAACGGCCCGATGATGCCGCTGGCGCGCAGGTCGTCGGGCTTCATGTTGAATTCGCCATCGAGTTTGTTGAACTGCATGTCAGTGCGGGTCGAGTTAAAGCGCACCGGCTTGGCAATGCGCGCCAACTGCGTCTCCCCATAGTAGGTCCCAGTGAGAGTGACAGTGCCGCCGATATCGGAAAGATCGGTGTCATCGAATACGCCATCGAGGGTCACGTTGCCGCTGATGTTGCGGGCGGTCGCGTTACCTTTGCGCAAGTGCAGCGAGGCATCGCCTTTCACCTGCTCGACTGTAGCGTCGCCGTGGTCGATGCTCAGTTCCACATTGCCGGTCCGGTCTGCAACATGGATGTTGCCAGTGCGCGAACTGACGGAAAGCGCCGCGCTGCGCGGGAGTTCAAGGTCAACGTCGTAACGGCCCTGATCAAATGCTCCGCTGCTCATGTCCAGCACCAGCATGCTGCCTTGCTGGTCGAACCTGGCCATGGTCTGCTCATTGATTTGCTGGGCAGCGGCTTGCGAGTCGCTGCGTATTTTTTTGTGGACCACCGCGTGAACATTGGAGTCCTGACTGGCTGAGACTTTTATCTCGGCGCGATTGCAGATGATTTTGAACTGCGTGGCGGCCGCGGCAGGCTGAGTGAACTGGTTGGTGAAGTCATAAGCCGTGCCGCCGAACATGCCGAAGAGTTCGTCGGCATCGCCGTCGCCGACGCGAATGTGGTCTCCAAACTGATTCCAATCGTAACGGGCGGCCTGGGTTGACATCAGTCCAAAGATGATGAAGAACACCAGGAAGGTGATTGCGCCGCCGCCCAGCCGAGGTGTGGCATAGCCCTGCTGGCGGGCCCACAGATATTCGCCCAGCCGGATTACACCCCAGAGAATCAGCAGCAGAGGCCAGTAATGGGCGAACCAGCGGCCGAAGCCGTGGAAACTGATCATGCCCATGTTCTTGAGCAGGAAGGCCACACCGATGGCGATCAGCACCAGAGGTCCAAAGATGGAGCGTGGCCGGCGTGCCGGATAATACTGTGGTACCTGGGTTGGTGTGCTCATGAATTCACCTGTTGATCATTCGGCGGCATCTGCTCGCCCGAAGTTGAAGTAGTCGTCGTGCCTGGGGCATCCCAGCTCTGCTGTGGTGGTTGTGTTGGTGGCGTCGCGCTCCACGGCTGCGGAGTAGCCGGAACGCCTGGTGTGCCATAGGGCTGCGGCGGCACCGGAGCAGCCGCCACTCCATACGGCTGCACGTGACCTTCCGTTGACGCAGTGTGGCCGAGGAACAAGAAGGCACCAAGGACGAGCAGAATCACGGGCCAGGTTTGCCCAAAATATGCAATGCCGGTCGAGTGAAGGAGCAGCAACACACCGACGGTAATCACCACTGCTGCGCCGATCAGATCTTTGGCACGGCACCTGGCACATGAGCATTTCGGATTTCTGACGTATGGTTCCATGCTCTGCTCTCCGCCTCAGCTCTTCTGCGCCAGCCGCTTGTAAGCGATCCATATCCCCACGCCGATCACCAGGAGGGGCGCGAAATGCCGCATGCTGAACAGGCCTGAAGTCGTCATCAGGAAGACCACGCCGAGGACAATCAGGACAATGGCGCCAGCAGGCATGTTTTCTGTGGGCGGAGCCTGAGACTGCGGCGATGGCATTGCCCCAGTGGCCTGCCCAGCCACCGTTTGTCCGCTCATGATGGGCGCAGCGGCGTAAGCATCCGCGGCGCTGGTGGCCGGCGTAAATCCCGTGGTTCCCGCGGAGGGACTGGCGCCAGCCGGAGTCACATACGTGGCAGCCGGAGGCGCGCCGGTTCCGGGGCCATGCAAGCCGAGCATGCGATCAATCCCCAGCGGATCCGGCAGCGGCAAGCCAAGCTTCTTGGCTTCCGCGGTCTTGTAGGCCTCGAAAGCCATATACATGATCCAGAAAGCGATCAGTATTCCGAAAACGGCAGAGATGTTATCGGCGGCCAGGATCAGCATTACGAAGATCACCACGTGAACAAACGCCTTCATGAACTGGCCGTTGTACATGGCGCCCACGCCGGGAATGAAGCCCAAAAGCAACGCCGCCCCAGGGCTTGGTGCGCCCGGGACAGCCGCTACCGGAACCACTCCGGGTCTTACGGCAACGCCTGGTGGAACGCCCTGAATGCGGGCGGCCAGGCAAGGCTCGCAGTAAATCGCGCCCATCACGTCGCGCTTGCAGTTGTCACACAGGGCCTTGCCGCAGGTGCGGCAGAAGGCGCTGGCCGGTACATCCGTATGTACGGCACAGTTCATAATTGTGCTCCTTCAATCGTCCACGTTGATCTCGCTACCAGACTGCCATCCATTTCGCGGCTGTAATTTTCGTGCTGCGCTGGAGGTTGTCCGCTGGTGTCTGGCGGGTTGTTCCGGTTCTGCGGGCCGGGCTTCGATTCGTTGTTCTCCTGGCCCGGCTGCACCTTCTTCAGGTTCTGGACGCGTGTTTGAACTTCATACACCAGCCTCAGATTGTCGTAATAGCGCTGTACCCGCGCCTGAACTGTGGTGTATTGCAGAACCACCGTCTTGCGCAGCATGGTCGGGTGCGCCACCATGCTCCCGACATCCTTCATGTGGATACCCAGCGCACTCAGAGTGAGCCCGATGGAGAAGAACGCCATCCCAAATGACATGGCGAACCGTGAGGTCACCACCGGACGCACGTTCAGCCAGCCGAGCCATCCCTTGCGGACCGGCTGCAGCGCCGGCGCGCCGGCTCCTGCTGTGGCGGCCTGAGCATGAGAAGTCGCCGCCAGGATGTTGTGGACCAGGTTCTTCGGCGCTTCCACCTCTTCCAGGGCGTCCAGCATGAGCATGCCTTCGCGAACTTCGGAGTACAGCGGGCCGCAAACTGCGCAACTCAGCCGGTGCGCCTCGAAGTCGCGCTGCACCGCCGGGGTCAGCGCCTGGAGATTGTCCAGCGCGTCTGCCAGCAGGGCCTCAAACTGGGCGCAATCCATACCGTTTTGTGTCACCCGATCACTCATAACCAGCCTGCTTTTTATTACGAGAAATTAATCTCGCAAGTTCCATTCTTCCGCGGTTGATCCGCGATTTCACCGTACCCTCCGGCACCCGGAGTACCTGGGCAATCTCTTTGTAATCCATGTCTTGCAGGTCCCTCATGATGACGGCCTCCCGCAGGTCGGGGGATATCCGAGCCAGGGCAGCCCTCACCATTACCTGCGTCTCCTGGCTGGCGACCCGGTCATCCGGGGCGGGCCCCTTGTAGGCGATCTGGTCACTGAGCTTAGGCGAGTCTTCCTCATCGCCCAGGCCGGCGTCCATGGAGTCAGTGACTCTGTCCTGCTTGCTGCGCCGGAAGTGGTCCACCAGAAGGTTTCGGGTCAGGGTGGTGAGCCAGGTGGTAAATGCCCCTTTTTCAACACTATAGCTGCCCAGCGTGCGATAAACCCTGATAAAGACGTCCTGCGTGAGGTCTTCAGCGTCATGGGGAGAATTGGTGAACCGGTAGCACAGGTTGTAGATGCGCCGGTTGTGCAGGCGCACAATCGCCTCCCACGCCGTGGCGTCGCCGGCCAGGCATCGGTGGACAAGTTGGCCTGTCTGCTGGTCCTCCAAGCAGTTTCCCCGTGTGGAAGTTAGTACGAACCCAAGGTGCTCTCAGTTCAATGGTTTACAGGACTGGGGGCAGGTGAAGCAAATGTACTGCCCCGAAAGCCAGCGGTGGATCGCAGGCGCCCTCGCCTGCGCTGCGTCCAGTGCTCCTCATCAGTGTCATTCAGTGTTCATCAGTGGCCAAATTGCCACTCTCCGGTCTCCGTGCTCCTCTGTGTCCTCTGTGGTTGACCGTGGTTTTCTGCTCCCCCGATCACCAGATCTCCCGATTTTCGCCCGGGTGCCCCCCTTATTTTTTGCCGTTTTGTTGCAAACAAAGGCAGTTACCCGATTTTAACCCTTGGGTCACGCCGAGAATTGGCTTGGGTCACGCCGCGTTCTCCTTGGGTCACCCAACTTTTTCCACAGGGTCACCCAAGGTTTTTCTTGGGTCACCCAAGCCTCTCGCTTCCAAAATACAAACAGCGCAACGGAGAGCTTCCTCCATTGCGCTGTTCATTCGCCAGAGTAGCTGGAACACGATTGTGAAGTCAAGCGAAATCTGCCTGGTTCTCGCCTTTGTGTTGTCTGCGTCTTTTGCGGTGAAAGATTTCCTTTTCCTGAAGCGCGAGACAAAGCCTGCACATCCTTCTCGTGTGAGGAGGCAAGAAATCCATGAAGATCGTAGTTACCACTCCTACCGGTAACATCGGCAATAAACTCGCAAACATACTTCTTGATCGCAAGGCTGATGTCACGCTGATCGCGCGCCATCCTGAGAAAGTGAAAGACCTGGCCCGCCGCGGCGCCAGGGTCATTGCTGGTGAGCACGGCAACCCTGCCGTGGTTGAGCAGGCAGTCGAGGGCGCCGACGCGCTTTTCTGGCTTACACCTGCGGATATCACCTCGCATGATCCGCTGGGTACCGCCCGGCGCATGGCTGAAGTGGGGGCCGCCGTAATCCGCCGTCATCCGGATCTGCATGTGGTCCAGCTTTCGAGTGCGGGAGCATTCCTGCCCAGCGGCACTGGGCCGATTGTTGGCCTCTACGAGACGGAACAGAAGTTCCGAGCTGCCGGGAAGAATATTGTCTCGCTGCGTCCCAATGAATTCATGGAGAACCTGTTCTTCTCGCTCAAGACGATCATTGCCCAGGGCAGCATCTTCACTTCGCTCCCCGGCTCGGCCACAGCTCCGTTCATTGCCACCGCGGACATCGCCGAAATTGCGGCTGACTTCCTGCTGAAACCGGTTGCGGGACACCACGTGGTGGATATCCTTGGCCCTCAGGAGCTTTCCCTGGACGAGTGGGCCCGCATCGCCGGCGACGCCATCGGCAAGCCGATCCGCGTAGTCACCGTCCCCGGTGACAAGTTGCAGGCCGCCATGGGCCAGGGCGGACTGTCGCCGGAAATGGCCGCACTGTTTGTGGAAATGGAACAGGCCTTCCCCGGGATCCAGGGCCAGTACAAGGGCGACCAGATACGCACCGGGAAAATTACCTTCACGCAATTTGCCCGCGAGGTGTTCGCGCCGGCATACAAGCAGGCCGCGCAAACGGTAGCGGCGTAATATTATTTTTGTGGAGCGCAGGCACTCCTGCCTGCGCCCACCTTAACATCGCCGCAAATCAGTCCATCAGTATAGATAAGCGGGTAGCGGGCAGCGGGCAGATGAACGCTGTCGTCACTCCAGGATTGTTTGGCAATTTTGGCGCTCCTGCTCGCTTTCTGCGTCTTTTTGCGGTGAGACGTCCTCGCTCTGCTCTTTTCCCATGTGATCGCGGTCATTGCAGCCCACGTGGCCAAGGGAGTCTGATCACCTTGTGGAGGCTCCCCGTGGCATCCGCTTCAACAAAACGCAAAATTGCCGCTACAGCTCTGGCTGTGGTTCCTGCCTCGTTCGCTGCGGCAGGGGCCCTGGTCTATTGGCGCTACCGGCGCGATCTCCGGGCAGCCGTCTCACGGGTGTCCTCAGGAAGCAGGCTGGTGAGCACTTCTTGCGGAGCGATTGAATACGCCGACGCCGACGCGGGCACGGGCGCGCCTGTATTGGTGATTCATGGAGCGGGCGGCGGCTTCGACCAGGGACTCGAATTTGCCCAGCCTCTGATCGAGCAAGGCTTCCGAGTGATCGCGCCATCGCGCTTCGGTTATTTGCGCACGCCGCTGCCGCCCGATGCTTCTCCCATGGCGCAGGCCGATGCCCACGCCCACCTGCTCGACGCCCTGCAACTGGAGAAGGTCGCGGTGATCGGCGTTTCGGCCGGGGCGCCCTCGGCCATGCAGTTTTGCCTCCGCCATCCCCAGCGATGCTCGTGCCTGGTGCTGGCCGTCCCTCTCGCGTTCAGTGACCAGTCCGCGAGCGCACAATCCCTCTCCCACCCGCAATCCGCCACTGGCGCAAGCGAAGAGGCCCTGGTCGAAGGCGCGCCCCATGAGGAACATCATGCCTTCAAGGAGTTTCTGCTGAATGCAATGTTGAGCTCGAACTTCGCTTACTGGGCCCTCTCGAAGCTGGCGCCCAAAGCCATGATCAGGACCATCCTTGGCACGCCGCCGGAAGATCTGGAAAAGGCAGGCGCAGACGAACAGGCCCGCGTGCTCGAGTTCCTGGGCCACATTCAGCCCATCAGCAGGCGAAAAAAAGGCCTTGAGAATGAGACCGCCATTGCCCGCTCGCTGGCGCGTTACGATCTGGAGCGCATCGAGGTCCCCACGCTGGTCATCGCCGTTGAGAATTGCCTGTACAACACTTACCCCGGCGCCCGCTACACGGCAGAAAACATTCCTGGTGCGCGGCTGCGCTGCTGGCCCACCGGCGGCCACTTGGCCGTGGGCCACACGGAAGAGTTGTGGGCGGAGGTAGAGAACTTCTTACAGAGTGCGATGAAAACTGTGCCCCGACAAAGAATCGGTTAGTTGCGGGAAGGTAACGGTCAAGTTTTCTAGTTCCGGAATGGCCCGAGCGTCCGATCTCTCCTTGGCTCTTTTCCTCTTCACTCGGACTCATCGTTCTTTCGTCCCTTTCCTCCATTCTGCGCTCTCTGCGATGAAAGGGGCTTTTGCTGTTCAGATCACCCGTATCCCAATCGCGCGATGTCCCGATTAACTGGTGGAGGAGGCCTTCCCGGTCAGCAGCCCTATTTCAAATTGTCACCCTGAGCGACTCCGGCGGAAGCGAATGCGACTACCGGCTTTCAGAAACGGCGTTCCTCAGGAAATGCACTGCTTGCGACATCGCGGCCATTGTAGGTGCAGCCTGGGACATTGCGTCCAGCGTCATGAAATCGTGAATGGTCCCGATGTAGCGCGTTGCCACGACCTCAACCCCTGCTTGCATCAGCTTGCGGCCATATGCCTCGCCTTCGTCACGCAACACGTCATTTTCAGCAGTAATGATGGCCGCAGGTGGCAAGCCTGCAAGCTGGTCCAGCGACGCCAGAAGTGGCGAAGCGTGGGAATCTCTGCGCAGAGTATGATCTGGGAGGTACTGATCCCAAAACCACTCCATCGCACGCCGGGTAAGCCACGGCCCTTCAGCAAATTCTCTGTAAGAAGGTGTTTCGAAATCAGCGCTGGTTGCGGGATAAAGAAGGAGTTGCCCCGCAATATGCGGCCCGCCTCTTTCCCTTGCCATAAGCGAGACGACCGTTGCCATATTGCCGCCTGAACTCTCGCCTGCCACGGAAAGACGTGTCCGATCGATGGCGAGTTCCTCGCCTCGTTCCGAGACGTATTTGATTGCCGCAAATGCCTGCTCAATCGCAACCGGATAGCGATACTCCGGGGCGCGGCCATAATCTACGAATACAACCGTTGCTTCTGCGCCTGCGGCTAATTCCCTCGCGAGACGATCATGCGTCGTTGTGTCACCCAGGACCCAACCACCGCCGTGGAAGTACATGATGACCGGATTGGGGCCTTTTGCGCCGGAAGGGCGTATGAAACGAAGGCGAAGCGGCCCCGCCTCTGAATGCACTTCCCGATCCTCGATTTTTGCGTCTCGTTTTTGTACCGGCTCGGATTGAGCTCGCAGGAAAAGCTTGCGGGCTTCTTCCGGCGTGAGTTCATAGATCGGCGGCTCTCTACGGCCGGCGAAGCCACGAAGTACATCTCGAATTGTATGGTCTAGCACCGGGAACTCTTGCGCCACGAGTCTCCTCGTATCACGTCAGATTGTTGAAGAGTTTCAGGCGATCTGTGGCTGCTCGCTTAACGGCTTCGACAGCTGCGGGCAAAATCTTGTACGGCACCACCTCCTGTGGATGTTCCGCGAGACTCTTATCGAGCCCGCGTCTCCATGCAACTCGCAATTCGGTGTTGATGTGGATGATGTTGATCCCCGCGGCAATCGCCTTGCGGAGGTCGTTATCGTCTGTCCCCGATGCGCCGTGCAGAGTGATCCAAGCGCCCGCAGCACGCTTGATCTGCGCAATTCTTGTGATGTCCAGGTGCTTCTTCGTTGTACCCTCAACCATGCTCTGAACCATTCCGTGCATGTTCCCTACAGCCGGTGCCAGTATGTCGACGCCCGTCGCGTCAGCGAAGTGTTTTGCTTCTTCGGGAGTGGTCATACGTTTCAACTCGGGGGACGCGTCGTGAATTCCAGAGCCGGTTCCGATGTCCCCAATCTCGCCCTCAATCAAGATGGCAGGATTGATTCCCTTCAGTACCTCGACTGCCGCTTTGGTCTGGCGTATGTTCTCTTCCATGGGAAGAGCTGAGAGATCAAATACGATCGCATCGAATCCCGCAGTGGCCACATCGACCGCGCTTGCAAGCGAATGTGTATGGTCCGCGTTCAGGAAGATCGGGAAGTCAAACTCCTCGCGAAGGCTCCGGACGAGAGCACTGATCTGACGCACGCCAACGAACTTGCGCTCGTCTTCAGATACCCCAATGATGACGGGAACTTTCAAATCCTGAGCGGCTGCGAATACTCCTTTCAAGATCGCGAGATCTGCAACATTGAAGTGAGCAAGCGCTACTCCCTTTCGGATTGCCTGCTCCAGGGCATTGCGTAACGAGAGCACACTAGCCCTCTCCATTCCGCCGCTCGTGTTCACGTGTGGAGTGGTCATTGAACTCAGGCCGTAACGGAGCCGGCTTGTCTCACCTTGAGCAGATCCTCGAGACCGATTCGCCGAAGCAGTTCTGCACGAACCCTGTCTGCGACACCATTCACCTCCTCGCAGCCGTCCCGAGAAGGATCAACGTGAACGCGGAATGGTCGCTTCCCAAACGGTGTTTCCACGATTTTGACGATAGTTTCAGCAACCGCAGCAGCATCCGCATCCGCAGGTTCTAGACTTGCCAGCCCTTTCAATGCAACATCCCGAAGACCGGCATAAGGCCCCTGGTCGTACTCATCCTGCCGCGCCTTGTCTGCCGGCTGCGCGGCGTGGAGGAAATGGTTCGTCCCTTTCGTAAACGCGCCCGGTACCACGATCGATGTCTCGACGCCCCAGCGGGTCAATTCGCCCGAATAACTTACGGCCAGGGAGTCCATCGCGGCCTTCGCGGCGAAATAGGGCGCAAGATAGGGAGGCGTACCCCCACGAACACTGCTGGAGGAAACCCAGATAAGAAGCGCTCCACCCTGCTTGCGCAAGTGCGGTAGTGCGGCGCGATTGACCCGCTGAGTGCCAAGCACATTAACATCGTAGAGTTCAGCGAATTGCTCCGGCGTAAAAGACTCGGCGGGGCCAAAGGTCATGTGTCCGGCGTTGTGTACCACGACATCCAGTCGGCCATGGTTCTTGAGGATTGTCGAAATCGCGCCATCCGCTGAAGGTTGCGAAGTCACGTCAAGTTCCAGAGGGCGAAGATCAATCTTGTTCTCCGCCGAATACTTCTTCAACGCGGATACCTGGGGCGCATTGCGGCCCGCGGTATCCCGCATGCTGGCATACACAGTATGTCCAGCCTGTGCCAATGCGCGCGCCGTGAGCAGGCCGAAACCACTGGATGCACCGGTAACGACGATGATATTCCTCATCATTCCCTCCCTTCTTTGCTATGGCTCACGTTAGGGCTGGCGCTATCAGGCGAAGCCGCCGTTGACACGAAACACCTGGGTGTTTACCCAGCCCCCATCAGGGCCGGCCAGGAATGAGACTGCACTCGCAATGTCTTCGGGAGTGCCCAGCCGCTCGATCGGAGCCAGCTTGCTCAGCTCATCGATAACTGCTTCTGACTTGCCTTTGAGAAAGAGTTCTGTGGCAGTCGGTCCCGGTGCGATCGCATTGACCGTGATGTTCCGTCCACGCAGCTCGTTGGCCAGCACGTGGACGAGCGCCTCGACCCCGCCCTTTGACGCACAGTAAGGACCGTAGCCCGGGAACGACTTGGCCAGAACGCTGCTTGAGAACGCAAGAATGCGGCCACCTTCGCTGACGTGTCTGGCTGCCTGGCTTAGAACGATGAAGGTTCCTCGAAGATTCGTGGCAATCACCTTGTCAAAAGTCTCCAGATCGCCGTCCGCAATCTTGCTCAGGGGCATAATGCCTGCGGTGTGCACCACCACATCAATTTTTCCAAAGCTGTCGAGAGTGCTCTTGAAGAGTCGCTCCACATCTGATGCGTTGCTGACATCCGCCTTCATCGCCATCGCTACTCCGCCAGTCGACTTGATCGCCGCTGCAAGCTCCTCGCCTTTCGCAGCGTTGCCGGCATATGCAGCGGTAATGGCGAAGCCGTCCTTGGACAACCGAAGTGCAATCGCACTTCCAATGCCGCCCGTAGCGCCTGTGAGAATGGCTGTCTTTCTCGTAGTGTCAGTCATGGGGTTCTCTGTGCTTGGTGAGTTAGTGTCCGATGTGCCATGCCTGTCGGCGTATGCGACCGAAGCAGGGCGCGCCCATTGATCCGCTCTTCAGCATTCGCTGGCGACGATTCTGTGCCGCCAACGTCCTTTTGAAGTTCCTGCGTCTTCTCGTGGCCCGGCACGCTGAACGATTGTGGGATGGACTCGAAGTTGTTTCTTATCAAGCTAGGTCTGCAGTTTTCTCACTGAAGTTGACCATAACAAATCGGTCTTCGGCTGCTCTTGAATCTGACTCAACTCCGTGGATATTCGAGTTGCCATCTGTTGCGCGAGTTCGGAATCAAGGCATGCCGCAGACGCCTCACGTTAGCGATTGACTGGTTTCTGCATAGCTTACGGGTACCTCGTGCCTTGCAGGAATCTTCGCCATGGCATTGTCGAGTTGCACATTAACTGCTCCGAGATTTTCCTCCAGCCGGTGCAGCTTCATCGTACCGGGATTGGTACAGTCCATGGTTTTTGCGCGAGCACCCAGGCGAGTGCGATCTGCGCACTCGTCACTTTCTTTTGCTCCGCGAATTTGCTGATCAGCGGTCCGAGAAGTGGGTTCATAAACCCTCCTGCGGATCCAGGCTGCACTACACCGATAGCGTTCTCAGAAGACTTACGTTGGTGTATTTCGTTGAGTTTTGCGGACCGCTACTTTTTGTCCGGTATGGTCAATGCGGTGTGCTTGGAATCAACGACAAAGACGGCCATCAAACTTGCAGGCTCTTTCGCGCTTGCATTCTCGCTCACCGTGTGATGGGAACCGGGTTCCTCGTAGAAACTTTCTCCGGCTTTGTAGACCTTCACTGGCTCATTACCCACCTTGCTGCGAATGCTGCCGGAGAGCACATAAGCGTAGATGAACGCGGAGGGGGCATGGTGATGCGCCGCCGACTTGCCGCCAGGAGGGTAGCTCACAATGGCAGTAACCATGCTTTTTCCTTCAACGTTCGGGATTGGCCGCTCGAATATAATTTTTACCTGCTCCGACTCCTGAGCACTCGCGGGCGTTGCAAAGAGCGCCAACGTCGCGAGTGCCAGTCCAATTGAACTCAATCGCGATAGTCTTCTCATTTCAACTCCAGTGCCCTGAAGCACGAACCGGACTGCTATGTTCAACCGTGAAGTCGCGCTGTTTACGAATCCGGCCGTTCTGTCACCGGTTTTGCTCCTGGACCTGGTAGCTTCGTCTTACGTCCACCGGCTCGTTCGCCTTCGAACAAAGCGTTCAGATTCGGGTAAGGATAGATGGTTGGCGCGTGGTTCTGCATCAGACCTCCCGTATCAGCGGTGGGACCATAATTACTGTGTTCATCGCGACCGAGCATCCGCAGTAAAGCCAGTTGCTGTCCACGATGATGGGCGGTGTGCGTCATGCGGCGAGTCATTACCCACGCTCGAGATCGTCGCACGTCGAAGAACGTTGTCTCTCCCTCCCACCACGCTTCATCCCTGGTCCGCAACACGGCCAGTCGTTTGCCGCTATCTTCTTCATACTGCCGCATGAACTCCAGCCGGACTTCCTGTTTGGGAAGAGGTGGCGCGCCGACGTCTATACCGAGCATCGTCCGGAACCAGGTGTCCTCGCTGACACACTGATGGACCATGTGTTCTCGGATACTCCTGCCGCGTTTGTCAGAACTATTGGGACGGATGGAAAGATCATTGTCAGAGAACATGCTCCACGCACTGATCACCTTGATGCGCTCCGTCTCATAGGTCTCGATCAAAAAGTCATATTTCACTGCGACCCTCCGTCATGCCGCCTTCATTCTGGTTGCGAGGAAGTCGAGTGCTTCTTTACCTCTGGGCCGTTTGCCTGGA
>DATAEJ010000145.1:0-4417 GCA_036258095.1 Candidatus Angelobacter sp.
AGAAAACATGAAACTGAGAATCAGCGTGTTAGTTATGGCCGTGCTGATCAACTCCCAGTTCATGCTGGCCCAGGCAAAGGGAGAGAAGAGCCCGGAACAGGTGAAGGCGGAGGTGCTCAAACGGGGTACTGGAGAGAAGGCAAAGGTTAAGGTAAAGCTGCGCAACGGATCGGAAGTTAAGGGATACATCAGCAAAGCCGATCAGGATACGTTCGATGTCCATGGCAAGAAGAATGAAACCGTCACGCTCGCATACGCGGATGTGCTCAGCCTGCGCAAGCCTGGTATGTCCACGGGTGCGAAGATTGGGATCGCTGCCGGTATTGGTGCTGCCGTGATAATCGCTGCCGCAGCCGCCAGCGCGATGGCATCACTTGGACCGTAAGTAATCACTCGTCCGTCTTCACGCGCAAGAACGGCCATTGTTGGTCGTGAAAGCCGGCTCACAAACGCCAGCGCTCCAGCGCTGGCGCAGCCCCCGAATCAGCCTCATCGCAATCCCGCCAGGCCTAGCGATGACACGTTCTCCCCTGAAAAACCCACATAGTAAAACTACGGCTTTCTCGACATCTGGATATCGAAGATCATTAAAAATGCACGCCGTTGATTTGCACGGCGAACCGGAACGGTCCTCAATCAGGGCAGGTCACGCGTGTACCGGATTGCCGGCCGCCACGAGAGCAGCTGTAAGTCTCAGCTATCAGGAGCGAGTCTCAATGAGTAACGTGGGTCGTGCCTCTGTCATCGGTCTGATCACCGGAATAGTCTGTTTTTGTCTTTTGGCAGTTTTGCTCGTTCTTTTTCTTCTCACCCTGGGCGCTCTCAGGCATAGCCACCCCGACATGAGCTTTGTCCTCAAAGTTGCCGTGCCCGTGGCCGTGCTCACCACAGTGGCCGCATTTTTCATCGCTCTGGGCCGCTTTGCCACGATTGATAAGCACACGGTACATAAAAGTCACTGAACACGGGCTCTCGAGGCTTGCTGCTTTTCACTCCAGAATCCGATGCCGTGCACCCTCGCCTCGCGCTCCGCGTTCCTGTACTGGCATTCCGCATATTGTGACATCGTGTAGAGCGGCGGCTGGGCGAAGATAGCCAGTCCACTCGCGACGAGTGACAGGCCTGCGTCCCCTGGCGCGTACATAACTGCCGTGACTTGTAGTGGTTGTTTCTCCCAGACAGTCGGGTTGACCCAAACTTCAACACTCCGGTTGAGCACAATCTGGCCAAGCCGTTCACGGGATCTCTCGCGGTACTCGCGCGATGTTGCAAGGTTCAATCCGGCTAATTGAACCTGCACCTTGCGCCGACTATCTTGCACCGCGACCACCACGGTGCGCCCGTCAATTACCTCGATGACTTTGCCCTTAAAGATCAGCCAGCCTTGGCTCTCCATCAACGGATTGACGCAGCGTTCTGGATACACCTCCAGATTCACCCAGGGCCAGTCGTGCGATAGATCCTGCGCGTAGAGTTTGGGCAAGAGCCCCAACGCCATTCCAACCATGACTGCGGCCAAACGTTTGTTCCTCATGCGGCAATCCTAGCACTGAGCTCGCTTTTCACTTCAGCCCAAAGCTCCAGTTGATCCCTGAACTCGTCCCATAATCGCTCCCCGAAAACCCCGGCGGCGGACGGTTGTCCCAGTTGCCATAGAACGAAACATTCCAGTTCAAATTGCTGATCAGCTTCACGTAATACGCGGCCTCCGTATTGAACCGGAGCCGGCCAGGATCAGAAAGTGCGGGCAGGAGTGTAGCCGTTGCATTGAAACTCGTCTTACGGAACTTGAAAAGCTTTGCCTCCGTCCAAAAAAGGGAAGTGGTAACGTTCTGCTGCGTCGACGGCAAGTCCGGCTGTGTGTAGTTTGCATTCACCCACGCCAGCCCCCCAAACACCGCCACGCTTACCCGGTCTGTGTTTTTGAGATAGCGGCCAACGCCGCCACCGAGCGTGGTCTGCAGCCCGATCCCTTGTTCCGTGCTTTGCAGGAAGTCCGCAATTCCCGAATAGAACCAGTTGTTCCACGGCAGCAGGTGCCGCGCGCCGATATCAAGAAAGTTTCGGGTCGATACCGCCGCGCCCGTGCTGGAAGAAAGACTGGAATCGTAGCTGGCATGCGCATTCCAGCGCTCGCGGGCATATTCCACGCTCGATCCAAAGCTGTACTGGGTGGATTGATTGCCCTTCGAGTAGATCACGCCAAGGTTAATTCCGCCGTTCAGCCTCTGCCAGAAATTCTTGGATGTCGGAGTCAGCCGCACAATCTCCTTTGACTCGATCTCCTGCTTCTTCTGCGGACTCTCCACCACTTCAATCTGCACCGGCCTGTTGCCGCCATCCGCCGTGCTGAGCGATCCCGTATAAACCGCGCCGTCTTCGGTCTTCACCAGGAACAGGTATTTACTCTCGATGCGCGCCACTTTCGACCAGTCAATTGTGGCCGTGCCATCCATGTAATCGAACTCCACGTACAGAACACCCCGGTCAAGTCCCTTCACCTCGCAGGTCATGCGATCGCCATTCTTCATCACCATCACATCACTTCTTTCTCGGGCGTGCAGGCAGATGGCAGGAAGAATCATGGCGAAGGCAATCACACGGATATCCATCAGGAACCTCCCGCTCTTCGATTGAGCGCCCTTTGATTCAGCGGCGTTCACACCTTGAGCCTCCGCAATCAGCTCGCGCCAGATCAACGGCCCCTCAGCGATTAGCTACATTCCTTTGCTTGTGAGCGAACGGGAACTCGTGCTGCTTGAACCGGAAGAATAAGGTTGCGGCCGTCGTCCTTCGAGTCCCTTCTTCCTCACCATTCTGAATCCAGCTCTCCCCAACCCTCATCTGTTCTTCCATGCGAACAGCCGGAATTGTCGGCGGCCTCGGCCCTGAGTCCACCATCGACTACTACCGTTTCATCCTCGCTCGATATCGCGAGCGCCGCCCCGACAGCGGCTACCCACATCTGCTCATCAACAGCCTCGACGTGGACAAAGGGATCGCGATGATTAGCGCCGGGCAGCTCGACGATTTGGCGGAGTACCTTTCTGCCGGAGTGGAGCAGCTGGTGCGCGCCGGGGCAGACTTCGGCTTGATTGCCGCCAACACACCTCACCTGGTGTTCGACGAGGTGCAGCGCCGGTCAGCCATTCCTTTGCTCAGCATCGTCCGCGCCACCGTCGACCATGCAAAGACACGCGGCCTCAAAAAGGTCGGGCTGTTCGGAACCGGCTTCACCATGCGCGCCACCTTCTATCCGCAGGAGTTTCAGCGCGCCGGAATTACGCTGGTCATTCCTCAGGAGCATGAGCGTGAGCTGATCCACCAGAAGTACCTGGGCGAACTGCTGAAAAACAAATTCCTGCCTGAAAGTCGGGCAGAAATCCTTCGTATCGCCGAACGCCTGCGAACTCAGGAGAGTGTCGAAGCCATCGTCCTCGCCGGAACCGAACTCCCCCTGCTGCTGCGCGACTCCGGAACAGACATCCCATTTCTGGATACCACGCTGATTCACGTCGAGGCCATCGTCGACGAGCTGCTGCGCTGAGATCCTTCCGTTTCTCGACTTCTCTGGTAACTGGATCGCGTAACATCTCATCCAAGGCCTGAGAGAACCTGAATGCCTGCTGAATCCTCCAGCCACAAGCGCCGGAACCAATGGCTGATTCTGCTCGTGGTAGTCACGAACGTCATCGGCAATGTCGCGCTTGGCCATGGCATGCGCCAGACCGGCGCCATCATTTCCGCTTCACCGCTCGACTACCTTCATGCTTTTACCAATCCCTGGACCGTCGCAGGCGTTGTAATTCTTGCCATCTGGATGATCAGCAACCTCGCGCTGCTCAGCCGCGCCGATCTCAGCTTCGTCCTGCCCGTCACCGCAAGTGGCTATGTGTTGATCGCTCTGCTCGGCCAGTTCGGGCTCGGTGAACGAATTTCGGCGATCCGCTGGATAGGAATCATCGCTATCTCCATGGGGGTGGTTCTGGCTGAAGAAACGCCCTCCCGTACCACTCCGCCCCAGCCGGAGGAGCAGCCGTGACGGGAGTGCGTTGGGCCCTGGTGGGAATCATCGCGGCGGCGAACACCGCCGGCGACGTCCTCAACACGGCCGGCATGAAACGCCAGGGAGAAGTTCAGGACCTCTCACCGCGCTCGGTCGGCCATATGATCGTCCGCGTCTTTCACAACTGGTATGTCCTGGCCGGAATTGGTGCGCTCACCGTGTCCTTCTTCGCGCTGCTCTCGCTGCTATCCATCGCGCCGGTCAGCTTTGCCATTCCCGCCACGGCAATCAGCTATGCACTCGAGACCTTCCTCGCCAAGCACGTGCTTAAAGAAGACGTGGGCGCCCGACGTTGGGCCGCCGCCACCCTCGTCGCCATCGGCGTCGTTCTGCTGCAATGGTGACCGCCTG
>DATAEJ010000146.1:0-5389 GCA_036258095.1 Candidatus Angelobacter sp.
CTTATCGCACCAAGGTGGATGCGGTTCCCGTTCGTGAGCAGCAGATGGCCGAACTCAACCGGAACTACAGCGTTTCCAAAGAGCACTATCAGTCACTGCTCGACAAGACGTTTTCGGCGGAGATGGCCGCAGATCTGGAACGCAAACAACAAGCCGAGCATTTCACCATCGTTGACAAGGCGCAGGTACCTGAGAAGCCCTTCAAGCCAAAACGTCGCTTGATGTTGCTGGGTGCTGTTCTGGCATCATTCTGCTTCTCGGTTGCTCTTGCCTACGGTAAAGACATGCTGAACTCAAGCTTCAAGATCGAGCGCGAACTGCGGGCTGTTCTGCCGGCGAATGTGCCAGTACTGGCCTCAGTGCCGAGACTGGACTGCTCCGCTGACCGTCGCAAGGCATTCCGGTTCGCGGTACTTGCGGTGTTGTTCACCGTGGCCGGCTGCACGCTGGAGTTCATGCTCTACCTGAGACTGCACCCGATTCTTTAAACGTGGCGCAGTACGAACCGGTAAACGACCAGAGGGGAATGTAAGAGGCCGAGTAACGGGATGAGCGCACTGAAAACATTCTATCGCCATTCTTCGCACTACCTGGGCGGCCGGGTGGCGGTGATGATGCTTGGCTTCATTTCGTTCCCGCTCTTCACCCGCGTGTTTTCGGTGGCCGAGTACGGCGCAATGAGCTTGATCCTGAACACGGTGGCATTGCTCACCGTACTTTCCAAGTTCGGGTTTCAGCACGCCGTGCAGCGCTATTACCCTGACTACGCAAATTCGCCTGATCCAAAGGCCCTCCCTCGTTATTATTCAACGTTGTTTTTCGGCACCGGCTTCATCGCACTGACACTCTGTGCAGTGTTCCTGATCTCGGTGCCGTTTGGGGTTCCCGGATATCTGGGCATCACGGCCTATGGCGCGCTTACGCTCGCCCTGGCGCTGGTGGTGGTGCGTTCACTGCGCTCCATGCAGATGAACCTGATGCAGATGGAGAACAAGACCAGGCTATTCAACGGCATGGACGTGCTGACGAAGGCGCTGGTGATCGCGGCCATTTGCCTGCTCCTGTTTCTCTGGAAGAAGAGCATCTTCTCGTTCTTCCTCGGAACTGTGATCGTGGAGACAGCGGTACTGCTACAGTACATGCCGTACCTCTCAAAGCGGCAACTGCTCTCGATCCAGTTGTTCAGCCCCGAATTCTTTCATTCCGCGGTAATGTTTGCCTTCCCGTTAATGACGGCTGAGATCAGCTGGGTGGTGCTGGATTCGGGCGATCGCTTTTTCGTGCAGCACTATCTGGGCGCGCAGTCGCTCGGTTTCTACTCGGCTGCATACGGGATCGCCACGTATTTGCAGGACGTGATGATGGCGCCGTTGCAGCTCGCACTTTTTCCGATCTGCATGAAGTTGTGGACCAACAAAGGAAAAGCGGAGACCCAGGAATTCCTGAGCCGCAGTTTGGATCACTTCGCGATGGTTGCCGTGGGCGTGGTCTGCGCGTTCATGGTCACGTCGCGCGACGTGATCGTGTTATTGGCCTCAAAGAAGTTTCAGCAGGCCCACAGCTTGTTGCCGTACCTGGTAATCGGGCTGGTGCTTTCGGCGGTGACGATCTACTTCCGTCCGGGGCTCTTGATTCACAAGAAGGCGGGGAAAATTGCGACCGCGACGTTCGGCGCCTGCCTCTTGAATGTGGCGATGAACATCATTCTGCTGCCGCGGATTGGACTGCTTGGAGCTGCCATTGCCACCACGGTGAGCTATGGCGCCATTGTGGTGTTCCTGGGCTACGAGTCATTGCGCGTGCTGCCCTTCAAAATAGAAGTCCTCGCTTTCCTGCGCTACATAGTTGCGGGCACAGTAGTGGCGTATTCGACAACTTACCTTCAAGTGCAGACTCCGCTGCTTAGTGTGCTGATCAAAGGAACATTTGTTGTGACGCTCTATGCCGCCGTGCTGTGGCTGACCGATCCGAAAGTTCGCAAGCTGATCGGCAAAGCATGGCAGGTTGGGATCGGCCAGGTCAAACAGTTACGGCAGCGCCAAGAAGTACCTTCCATTTCGCCGATGAACGTGGCGGTCAGGGAAGAGGAAGTTGTGGTGAACCAGTAATGCACTTTGGACTGGAAGGATACGTACCGCTGGCGCTCTACCTGAGCGCGATGATCGCCTTCGGGCTCTCCATTTTCTGGAAGCCACAGGTCGGTCTGTACTTCCTGATTCCATTGCTGCCGTTGCAGACCGTGCGCTACCGCATCATGGAGATGCCGCTGGGCAACAAACTGATTGACATCATCCTGCTGGGAGTTGTGCTGGGAACGATGTTCAAAGGCGGCTTTAAGTTTGCAAAGACGCCGATGAACAAGCTGCTGGTGCTCTACGGTTTGTTCTGCTACGTCCAGCTGTGGCGCGGCGCTTTCGCGCTGCCCAATGCAGAGATGCCGCTGGCCATTTCCGATCCGCGATTTTCCGACTGGAAGAACTACATGGTTCTGTTCATCATCTTCGCGATTGTGGCCAGCACCATCAAAACAGTCCGGCAGATCCAGATCGTAGTTCTGCTGCTCTGCATATCTGCCTTCCTGGTATGCAAAGGCTACTATTCGGCGATGAGTGGGCGCGATCTCACGCACTTTTCCTATGAAGTGCGTGACGGCGGCCCGCTGGGATTTGCCGGCGTGAATGGCGTGGCCACCTACGTTGCGGAGTTCATGTTGTTCCTGCTGGGCCTGATGGCTTACGAACGCAAGAAGCTCCGCAAGCTGGCGATGTGGGGACTGCTGATCCTCGCAGGATATTGCCTCCTGTTCTCGTTCTCCCGCGAAGCCTATGCCGGAATCCTGGTTGGCGCACTCTTCCTCGGATTGTTGAAGCAGCGCTGGGTGCTTGTGGCGCTCGTCGCGTTTCTCATGAGCTGGCAGACGCTGGTGCCCACGTCGGTGCAGGAACGCATCCTGATGACATACGACAAAAACGAGCAGCAGCTGGATACGTCGGCACAGGACCGGGTGACGATATGGAACGATGCCATGAATCTGTTCCAGCAGAATCCGGCGATCGGAATCGGATTCGACACCTACAAATACTTGCATCGCGTTTCCATCTACACGGACACGCATAACTACTTTTTGAAAGTAATGGTGGAGACCGGAGTGGTTGGTCTGCTGTTTTTCCTTTGGGTACTGGCGCGGATGTCGAGAATTGGAATTGGGCTGTTCCGCTCCGCTAAAGATCCATTCCTCAAATCGGTGGGACTTGGTTTTACGCTGATGATGGCGTGCGTGTTCGTGGTGAACTTCTTCGGCGATCGCTGGCTGTACGTCGAGGTGAACGGGTTGTTATGGGTGGCTCTGGCATGCGCCGTGCGTGGCCAGATCATTGTGAACGAAAGCGAGGCTGTGGCAGCAGAGCCGGTAATCGAAGCTCAGCCTGAGGCAATGGTCGAGCAACCAGCGTACGTATAAGGAACGGGACAGGCGAAAGACACTATGTGCGGGATATTCGGAAAAATCGGCGGCTCACCGGCAGACGAAAAGTGCGGACTGGAGCTGAAACATCGCGGACCCGATGACGGCGGCATGAAGTATTTCGTGCTGCCTGAGCTTGCAGTGTGGGTGAGCTTGCAGCATCGCCGGCTTTCAATCATTGATCTTTCTTCCCTTGGGCACCAGCCGATGTGCAACGAGGATGAATCGGTCTGGATCACCTTCAATGGCGAAATTTACAACTTCCAAGAGCTGCGGCAGGAATTGATCGCGGAAGGACATACATTCCGCTCAGGCAGCGATACGGAAGTGATCGTGCACGGATACGAGCAGTGGGGCAAGGACGTAATGAAGCGGCTGCGCGGCATGTTCTCGTTCGCCATCTGGGACAAGCGGCACAAACGCATGCTGCTGGCGACCGACCATCTGGGAAAGAAGCCGCTCTTCTATTCGTTCAACGATAAACAATTCGTTTTCGGCTCAGAGATCAAGGCGCTGCTGAAAGCAGGCGTATCCAATGAGCCTGATCCGGTGGCCCTGCACGACTACCTGACCTACCTCTACTTTCCGTACCCTTCTACGGCGTACAAGGAGATTCGCAAGCTCGGACCTTCCATGGCGATGGAGATCATCGTTCTGCCGAATGGCGAGCTGACGAAAAAGGAATGGAAATATTGGGACGCCGCGAACGTCGTGAACCAGCCGCTCGTGATGAGCGAGCGGGAGATGATCGACCGCGCGCGCGAGTTGATGGAGGAAGCGGTGAAGATCCGCATGGTCAGCGATGTTCCGCTTGGGCTGTTTCTCAGCGGAGGCCTCGATTCAAGCGCGATCACCGCGCTGGCCGCGCGCAACAGCGCCGAGCAGGTGAAGACGTTCACCATCGGATTCTCCAACAGCAAATTCTATGACGAGCTGCCGGCGGCGAACCTGGTCGCCCAGCAGTACAAGACGGACCATCACATTCTGGAAGCGAATGAAGCTTGCGCCGACTACATGACGACGGTGGTTCGCCACTTCGACGAGCCGTTTGGCAATCCCACGGCGATCCTGGAATACATCATTACGCGGCTGATGCGAGAGCACGTGACCGTGGCGATCTCTGGCGACGGTGGCGATGAACTTTTTGGCGGCTACGTGCGCTACGCGGGTGCAGAGCTGGCGCGAAAATACCGCCGTCTTCCGCAGTTCATCACCAGAGGACTGGTGGCCAGAATTTCCGGGCTGTTGAAAGACGCCACGGACGGGCGGCACGGGTTCCGGCGAGTGCGCGAGTTTGCCGAGTCGGCATGGCAGGCGGAAGAAGAGATGTTCATCAGCTGGGTGGGCTACTTCTCTGAGGCCGAAAAGCGCGAGCTGTATTCGCCTGACTTTGCCGGGCAGGTGGCGAACCGGGATTCCGGCGATTTCCTGCGCGAGTTTTTCCGTCGCGGTGAGCGGCTGGATCCGGTGGCGCGCTTGGGCTATGTGGATTCAGCGTCATTCCTGTGCGGCAATTGCCTTGAGTATGCGGATCGCATGTCCATGGCGAATTCGCTGGAGGTGCGGGCGCCGTTTACGGATTACCGCCTGCTTGAGTTTGCGCTGCGCGTGCCGGGGAACATGAAAGTCCGCAACATGAATACGAAGTGGATTACGCGCGAAGCGATGCGCGGAATTTTGCCTCAGGAAGTGATCGACAAAAAGAAGATGGGCTTCAATCCGCCGCTGCCGCAGTGGATCAATGGAGAGTTGAAGCCGGTTATTGAGAAGTTTTTGGGGCGGCAGGCCTTGGAGCGGCGCGGAATTTTCCGTCCGGAAGCGGTGCAGCAGTTGATCGAAGACCACCGCCAGAGCAAGCGCGACAATGCGCTGAAAATCTGGGCTCTGCTGATGATCGAAGTATGGCAGCGCATGTACCTGGATGGC
>DATAEJ010000147.1:0-3812 GCA_036258095.1 Candidatus Angelobacter sp.
CCGCAGATGGCCGACTCGGAAGAAGTTCTCAAGCAGCTGGATCCGCCGGACGATGTCGAGATCATTGGCATTGTGGTGAACCAGAAAGGCGCGGAGCGGGCCATTGCGACGGAAGCCGTGCAGACGCTGGGCTTCCCCTACTCGCTTTCGCCGACGTTCCTTGAGCGCAACCAGCACCAGACGCTGGAGCAGTCGATCGATGAGCTGGAGCAGATCAAGCTCAAGGCCGATAACGCCGGTTTGGACATGGTGGTTTATATCTCGATGGCTTTCGGCAATCCCTACGGCGATCTCTGGAACGCCGAGGAGGTGACGGAAGCTGTGGGGATTCTCGCAGACATGGATGTTCACCAGATTTCTCTGGCCGATACCGTGGGCGTGGCCACGCCGCAAGAGGTGCGGGAACTGGTTTCGGCGGTGATCAGCGCTTACGATCATCTGGAGATTGGCGTTCACCTGCATAGCACGCGGACTGCCGCTGCGGAAAAGATCGTAGCCGCTTACGACGCAGGCTGCCGCCGCTTCGATTCGGCGGTTGGCGGACTGGGCGGCTGTCCATTTGCGCAGGACGAGATGGTGGGCAACATACCAACTGAGATTGCGGTGCAAGCGCTGCGCGAACATGGGGCTGAGCTTGAATTGAAGAAGTCGCTGGATTCGGTGATTCAGATGTCGGCGGAGATTGCGAAGAAGTACACGGTCGTTCAATAAAATATGAGATACAAAACCATTCTTTACTCCGAATCCGGCGACGTTGCCACGATCACGCTGAACCGTCCCGACAAGCGCAACTCGATCAGCTACGAACTGATTGACGATGTCATGGCAGCGCTCAAGCAGGCCGCAGCTTCTAGGTCGCAGATCGTGATCCTCACCGGTGCGGGGACGGCATTTTGTGCCGGCATGGACCTTGAGAACCTGAAACAGCTTCTGGGGCGGACGCCGGAGCAGAACCTTCAAGACTCCACCACCATGGCTGGACTCTTCCGCGCACTTTATGACTTTCCCAAAGCGACCATTGCCGCAGTGAACGGAGCAGCCATCGCCGGCGGTACGGGGCTGGCGACTTTATGCGACTTCACGCTCGCCGTGCCGGAAGCGAAGTTCGGCTATACGGAAGTGAAGATCGGGTTCGTGCCGGGAATTGTCTCCAGCTATCTGATCGCCAATATCGGGGAGAAGCGTGCTCGCGATCTGCTGCTGACCGGACGCATCTTTGGTGCGGAAGAAGCGCACCGGCTGGGATTGGTCAACGAAATCGTTGCCGCGAACCAGCTGATGGCGCGAGCGCAGCAACTTGCCGCGCAGCTCATGGAAAGCAGCCCTACATCGCTGCGAACCACAAAGGCCTTGCTTTCGAGCTATACGAAGGAGCAGCTTGACCGGCAGTTGGCCAGTGCGGTGCGCGAAAATGCCGCCATCCGACAGACACCGGATTTCAAAGAGGGCATCAGCTCGTTCCTGGAGAAACGGAAACCCAAGTGGAACATTTAGGGGTGAGCGGCGAGACGCGGCTGCGGGTGCGGTACGCCGAGACCGATAAGATGGGCGTTGTCTACCACTCAAACTTCGTTATCTGGTTTGAGGTGGGCAGGGTGGAGCTGCTGCGGCAGCTGGGGTTTGAATACAGCAGCATGGAAAAAGACGACAACTGCCATATTCCGGTAGTCGACCTGCGCGTGCGGTACAAAGCGCCGGCGCTCTATGATGATGAGATTGTGATTCGCACCAGCATCAGGAACGTACGCTCGTCACTGATTCATTTTGGATACGAAGTGCTGCGCGCCGGTGGCGACCAGGCGCTGCTGGCCACAGGCGAGACGACGCATATCATCGTTGACAAGGATTTTCAGCGCTGCCCGCTGCCGGGGAAGTACCTGCAGGCATTTGGCGCGTCAAAGAAAAGCGGGGCAGACCAGAATCGATGAATCCCGTTCGCATTAACGGAAACAAGCTCACGCTGGATGAGTTGCGTGATGTTGTGTATGAGCGGCGGCCGGTGCTGCTGGAAGCCGAGGCGCGGGTCAAAGTCTCGGCGGCGCGTGCGGTAGTGGAAAAGCTGGTGCGCGAAAACCGCGTGGCTTATGCCGTGAACACCGGCGTGGGCAAGCTGAGTGACGTTCATATTGAGCCGGCACAGAACCGGCAGCTCCAGGTCAACCTGATCCGGTCGCATTCGTGCGGCGTGGGAGAGCCGCTTTCCACGGAAGAGACGCGCGCCATGATGCTGCTGCGCGCGAATTCTCTGGCGAAGGGCTACTCCGGCGTGCGTACGGAAGTGATTGATCTGCTCTGCGAAATGCTGAATCGAGGCCTGCATCCTGTGGTGCCCTCGCAGGGAAGTGTTGGCGCGAGCGGTGATCTTGCGCCTCTGGCACATCTTGCGCTCGCGATGATCGGCGAAGGCGAGGTCGTCTTTGAGAACGCGCGAATGAATTCAGCAGACGCCATGAAACGCGCGCAGGTGAAGCCGCTGATTGCAGAAGCCAAGGAGGCCATCTCCCTGATCAATGGGACGCAGGCGATGTTGGCTGTCGGCACGCTGGCGCTGCTGGCGGCGGAAACCCTCGTGGCGACGGCCGATGTTCTGGGGGCGCTGACGCTGGACGCGCTGCGTGGAACGGATGTGGCGTTCGATGAGCGTATCCATTCGGCGCGTCCGCATCATGGCCAATCAACTGTTGCGGCGAACCTGCGCCGACTGATTGCGGGCAGTGAGATCCGGCAATCGCACAAGGATTGCACTCGGGTGCAGGATGCTTATTCGCTGCGCTGCATGCCACAAGTCCATGGCGCAGTGCGTGACACACTCGATTTTTGCCGCAAGACCTTCGAAACCGAGATGAACTCGGCGGTGGACAATCCGCTGGTTTTTGTCCGCATGGAAGATGAAGGCGATGTGATCTCGGGCGGCAACTTCCATGGCGAGCCGCTGGCGTTTGCGCTCGACTACCTGGCGATCGTGCTGAGCGCGCTGGCAGGAATTTCTGAGAGGCGAATCGAACGCCTGGTGAATCCGGCGTTGAATGAAAATCTGCCGCCATTTCTCGCGCCAGAGGCCGGGATCAATTCCGGCTTCATGATGCCGCAGGTCACGGCCGCCGCCCTGGCGAGCGAAAACAAAGTGCTGGCCCATCCTGCGTCAGTGGATTCCATCACCACGTCAGGAAACAAGGAAGATTACGTTTCCATGGGTATGGCCTCGGCGATCAAGCTTAAGAAGGTCGTCGCGAACACGGCAAACGTTCTGGCGATCGAAGCATGCGCAGCAGCGCAGGCCATCGATTTTCTCAGTCCATTGAAGACCAGCCCTGCGTTGCAAAAGGCGCACGCTGCCATTCGCAAGGTCAGTCCGCGGGTGGATCATGACCGCGTGCTGGCCCGCGACTTCGCGGAACTGGCGAGGCTCGTACTCTCCGGCGCACTTCTAACCGCCACCGAGGCGAGCTGACGTGGCCGGCACCAACGGCTTCGGCGACAAGGTCCCCAACGCCACACTCCTGCGCGCGATGGACGACGTTTCCATGCATGCCTCGGAAGAAAACTGGGGCAGGCTCTACAACGAACTGCTGGTATGCAAATTCATTGTGCCGGTGCAGAAGGTCTCGCCTGAGGCGGCCGCCGGCATGGAGTTAGGCGCGGGACAGATGCCGGTGGCAATCCTGCAGGCGCGCGACAAATCCGGTAAGCTGGCCACACTGGTCTTTACCGACGTGGATGCGCTGCGCGACTGGAACGCGGACATCGCTTATGTGGAAATGCCGGCGCGCGACCTGTTCCAGGCAATCAAGGACACGGAGATCAGCGCCGTG
>DATAEJ010000148.1:0-16149 GCA_036258095.1 Candidatus Angelobacter sp.
CTCGCACCTGTTCACCACAACCGGCATGAGTGACATCCGGCAGGTTGCAGTGGGACGTCTGGTGCTCGACAACTTCCCTCATATCAAAGCTTACTGGCAGATGCTCGGCGCCAAGATCGCGCAGATCGCATTGCGCTTCGGTGCCGATGACATTGATGGAACCGTGGTGGAAGAAAAGATCTATCACGACGCGGGCGCGACCACTCCTCAAGGCCTGCGCCGCAGCGAACTTGAACGGCTCATCCGTGAAGCCGGCCGCGAGCCGGTGGAACGTGACACCATGTATCACCCCGTCGTGCGCACCGAGACGTCTTTTACCATTTCCGTTTAGAACTCTGGCGTGAAAAAAAGCGTCAGTCGCCCATACTCTTGAGTTTCTTCTGAGCTCCCTCCTCCTGAAGGATCCACCCCGAACCGAGACGGAGCGTATGCGACGTCGCAGCCGGGGCCCCCAGCAAGCCCGATTTTGGCTTGATGGGGCGGAGTGTGAGGGGCCTGCTCTGCTGCCGCCTCGCGTGAGCCCACCAGAATGCTGGTTTTCATGTTTTTCGCTCTGAGAGGAAGTCTCATGTGCACGGAGATCTAAATAAAAAACGGGGACACAAAAAAACGGGGACGCTTTTTGGCGTCCCCCATGTGCTTGTCCTGAACTGTGATCAAAAACGCGGCGGCACACCTCCGCTGGAGGGCGCAGGCGGCGGTGTGCTGGGATTACTCGTCGCCGGGTTGTTGGTTGCGGGGCTGGATTGTGTTGCTCCGGCGCCGGCTGGCGTTGACGGCATCCCGTTCGGCTGCGATCCGGCCGGGGCAGTGCCGGTCGGTTGCGAGCCGGCTGGAATGGTTGCTGTCCCAGTAGAGGAACCTGAACCCTGGGCTCCCGCATTGCCAGGCTGAACACTGCCGTTTGGGCCTATCGTTCCCACCGAAGAGGTTCCCGGTGTGCCGGATTGTCCCGGGCCAACGTTCGTACCGATCGCGGTTCCGCTCACCACCAGCTCAACGCGCCGGTTCATCTGCCGGCCGGCGGCGTTCGCGTTCGAAGCCACTGGATTCGATTCGCCCATCCCACGCGTGGTCACCGCGCCGGCGGGAACTCCCTGGCTGGTGAGGAAATCGCTCACTGACTTCGCGCGCTTGTCAGAAAGTGTCTGGTTGTATTCCGGCGTTCCGGTGTTGTCAGTAAAGCCGTCGATCTCGAGCTTTAGGTCGGGATACGCAAGGATAATGCCCGCGACTTTGGCCAGACGCAGCCTTGCTCCCGGCCGCAACGTGGCTTTGTTGAGATCGAACAGCACATCAGACATGTTCACGATCAGGCCGCGAGCGGTGTCGCGCGTCTGCAGGACCTGGTTGAGCTGGGTGAGCAAACGCTGGCGCTGCTGCTCCGCTTGCTGCTGGACCTGAAGGCGCTCCTGCTCAGCCTGCTGCGCCTGAAGCCGGGCCTGCTCCGCCTGCTGGCTCAGGGCCTGTTGCTGTTGAACCAGGCCCTGCCGCTGCTGCTCCGCTTGCTGCAATTGTTGCTGCGCAGCCGCGCGATCCGCTGCTGCCTGCTGCGCTGCCTGTTCGGCCTGAAGTCTGGCTTGCTCCGCAGCCTGGCGCTCCTGGTCCGCCAGGGCCCGGGCCTCTGACTGACGCTGTGCTTCGTCGCGAGCCGCTGTTGCGCGCGCCGCAGCTTGATCAGCCTGGGTCTGGGCCTGCTGGATCTGATCTTGTGCCCGCTGGCGTTCCGCCGCGGCCTGTTCCTGCTGTTTCTTTTCGAGCGTCAGCAATCGCGCGTCTTCAGCGGACTGTGTTGCCGCGCGTGCTACTGCTCCGATTGGCGTGATGCCCTGTTTCCTCCGGTAATAATCCTGTCCTTGTGCCAGATACGCCTGGGCTTTCTGCAAGGTGTCAGCGGCGTACTGGTCAGCCCCTGCGGCTTTGGCGATCGCAATGGAATTTTCCGCTTCCTGCAATTGCAGAGGCACACTCTTGTCCATGTTCGTCGCCGGCAGCTGCGCCGGGGTGATGTTCACCGTGTACTGCCCTTTCTGCAGCAGGTCGAATTTGGCGGTGATGGGATGAATGCCGCCCATGGTTTCCGGACGCGGAACGTTTTCAGCGACCACCAGATTACTGGGACGGGAAACGGCAAAGTATGGCTCGGCAGTAACGATCATGCCAAACACCTGCAAACCGGTCGTGACCTGCACGCGCGCGTTGCCGCCGTCATTGGGAATCACTTCGCCCAGGTTGCTGGCGCGGCCCTCCGGGGTGATCGCCCACAAAACGTAAGTCAGGTACTCCGGACCAAAGCTGCGCGCCGGCGCGAGCTTGTGGAGATTGGCATCAATGAGCAGGCGGCCGGTGTGGCCGGTCACATGGGCATCTCCGTTCACGGTGGGTTCAAGGCTCGTTCCGCGGAAGTCGAGCTGCGTTGTGCCGCCGCGATCGCGATAGTCAACCGCCTGAGTGGTGCGCTGCACCACGGTCACGCGATAGGTTGGCACCGCTGCATTGGGATTCTGCGCTGGACCTGTCTGTGTGTTCTCCTGGTCTGCTGAGCTGCTGGCATTCGACGGAGAGCTGTTGTTCTGGTCCGGCGTGCTCTGGTCAGGAGCGGGAGCACTCTGCGTCTGATCGACGGTTGTGCTCTGCGTGTTTGGCGTTGTGGTGCTCTGCTGAGCGCTCAGGGAAAGCCAGACACACGACGAAAGTAATGCGGGCAGGAGAAAACTGGATTTCATGATGCGTCCCCAAAGGCTAGATTTGTATAAGTAAGATGACACTTATCGTGGGGCGAGTTACCAGCAAGGCAGCTGAGGCTTGCGAAAGCGTGCTGTGAATCGAAGACTTACCACGGCTCAATTTCGCCGCGGTAATTGAAAAACGCTCCGCTTTGTTCCATCGTGAGCTTTTCCACAACCCGGAGAATTGAATTCACGGATTCAGAAGTGGGCAGAGACGCTCCTCGGCCGCCCATGTCCGTGGCTACCCAGCCGGGATTTATCACAACGGAAATGATATGGTCCCGACGCAGCTCTGCTGCCACCCCGTGCATGTACATATTCAGCGCAGCCTTGCTGGCACTGTAGTGGTAAGGAGCGCCGGAGGACTGCGCGATGGATCCCAGCCCTGACGTAAGGCTCACGATCCGCGGCTGGCGGCCCTTCCGCAACAACGGCAGCAGCTCTTGAGTCAGGATCATCGGACCAATCGCATTGGTGCGCAGCGTGGCCACGCCGCTTTCCATGGTGAGTTGCCCCAGCCGGTCAGAACCGCTCACGGCTCCGGGACGGCCAGGATAAATTCCAGCATTGTTGATCAACAGGTCGAGTGAAGGCGTGAGCTCGGCGATTCGCTTCGTTGCGTGATGAATGGAAGCTTCATCGGCTACATCCAGCTCGATGATGTGGAGTTTGCCTGCATTTTCTTTCGCCAGCGCCGCCAATTCCCTGGCTGCTTCTGGACTTCGAACGGTTGCGATCAGTGTGGTGACGCGCGGGAGCAACTGGCGTGCGAATTCGAGTCCTAGTCCGCGTCCCGCTCCTGTGACTACGGCGTTCATTCAGCGACTCGGTTTCTTTTGCAGGGCATCAAGGTATGGCTGTGCTTCGCGAGCAGTGAAGGTCTCGTTGTAAATCGGCGAGTCCGGCTCCTGTAAGCGCCCACCTTCGCGAAGATTGCCGGTGATCACAGGCGCGAAACCAATTTGGGAGATAAGGTCGGCCACCACCTGGTTTGCCTTGGGATCGTCGCCGGCGATATAGATTGCGTGCCGCTCGTGGACAGGAATCTCCGTGCGGCCGCGATTCGCCAGGTGCTCGTAATAGATCGTGTTGAACGCCTTCACCAGCCGCACGTCAGGTATTCGGCGCAGCACGATTTCACTGGAAGTTGAGCCGCCCAGATCGAAGAAGCCGCCTTCGGGACGGTAGGGATTCATGGCGTCAATCACGATCTTGCCCTTGAGCAGCTCCGGATGAGGAAGAGCTTCTTCCAGGTGCCACGGAACCGCGAGCAGGACTATTTCACCGAACCGTGCGGCATCGTCCACGGTCACGGCGTGCGCACGGGGGCCTAACTTTGCCACCATCTCTCGAAGAGATTCCGGGCCGCGTGAGTTGCTCAATGCGATCTCATGTCCGGCCTCAACAAACAGGCGCGCCGCTACCGCTCCAATTCTTCCTGACCCAAGGATTCCGATCTTCATCTCTTCTTGTTTTCTCTTTACTCTGCGAAAACATTATCGCAAATGCCTCTTTTGCCCTATCATCTATGGCGCGCCACCTAAGACTTGCCTGATATCAACTACTTACATGCTTTACATTTCTTTATTTTCTTGTTGGAAATTCAGAAACTCTGGTTATAATCCTGCGCAAGCCTTCGCAAAAACTCTGGGGGAAATTTAGCGCCGTGAGTGTGCTGGGACAGCCATCGTGCTGTCGTCTGCCCGGCACAGTTGTGGTCCGTGGAGCGGACAGACTCTCACATCTGCTGCCCGTGACACCTATGTGTGGCATTCTCGGGTACTCGCACGTCACAAATCGTCTGCCAGACCGAGTGCTGAGTAATGCACTGGCTGCTCTGGCACATCGCGGCCCTGACCAGCAGGGCCACTTCGCCTCCGACTCGGTGAGTCTGGGCGCGACGCGCCTCCGCATCCTCGACATGGCCGGCGGCGACCAGCCGCTCATCAGCCCCGATGGCAATGTTGTCATGGTGTTCAACGGAGAAATATTCAATCACCATGAAGTGCGAGAAGAACTCCGGGCCAAAGGGTACCGTTTTGAAAGCCGTTGCGATACGGAAGTGGTGCTCTATGCATTTCTCGAGTGGGGCACTGGATGCTTTGCCCGGCTGCGCGGAATGTTCGGTGTCGCCGTGTGGGTGCAATCGGAGCGGCGACTCGTACTGGCGCGCGACCGCATGGGCATCAAGCCGGTGTACTACTGCGAGCACCAGGGCGAAATCTATTTTGCCTCGGAACTGAAGTGTATTTTTGCCCACCCTGAGGTGCCGCGCCGCATCTCGCTCGATGGGCTGAATTGCTTTCTCCGCCTGAATTATGTTCCGGCGCCCTACACGCTGGTTGAAGGGATCCACAAACTCTTTCCCGGACATATGCTGGAGTGGCGTAACGGGCGCGCTACGGTCGAGTCATATGTGCCGCAGACGGCCAGCGGATCACGGCCGCGCAGCCTCGAAGACGCCTGTGAGGAACTCGACACTCTCCTTGCGGCCTCGGTGCGCGAACAGCTTGTCTCGGATGTTCCTGTCGGGATCTGGCTGAGCGGGGGGCTGGATTCTTCTACCGTGTTGAGCTATGCCTCGCAAGCCAGCTCTTCGCCGTTACGGACGTTTTCCATTACATTTCGCGGTCGCAGCTTCGATGAGAGTGATTCCATTTCCCAGATCACGCGACATTTCGGAAGCCTCCATGAAGAACTGAACCTCGACGAATCGCTGGACCTGGAAGCGGCCATTCGGCAGATAGCGTTCTATTCGGATGAGCCGAGTGCCGACGCCGGCGCGCTGCCCGCGTGGTTCCTGGCACAGATGACCGCCCGGAAAGTTACTGTTGTGCTCAGCGGCGAGGGAGCCGATGAGCTCTTTGCCGGATACTTGACCTATAAAGCGGATCGTTATGCTGCGTGGGGGCGGCGCGTTCCATCCTGGATTCGCAGCGCAGGTCTCGAGTTGGCAGGGCTGCTGCCGGTTTCCGACGACAAGATCAGCTTCGAATACAAGCTCAAGCGCTTCCTGCGCGGCTCACTGCTCTCGCCGGAGCAGGCGCATATCTACTGGAACGGCACCTTTACCGAGGAGGAGAAGCGCCAGTTTTTCCGTTACCCTGATCCGGCGCCGATCGCTCAGGTGGTAAGCGAGATGAAGAATTTCTCGGGGCTGGAGCGCTTTCTCCAGTTCGACCAGCGCTATTACCTGGCTGATGACATTCTGTACAAAGTGGATCGCATGAGTATGGCGCATTCACTGGAGGCGAGACCGCCCTATCTCGATCCGCGAATCGTGGACTTTGCGGCGCAGCTGCCGGAGAAGTTCAAATTGAACGGTTCGCGCTCGAAGTTTATATTGCGCGAATTGATGAAAGACAAACTGCCGCCGGGCGTTCTACAGCGTCCGAAAATCGGTTTTGACATTCCAGTGCATGACTGGTTCCGCGGCGTACTGCGGCCATTGCTGCTGGAGACATTGTCACAAGAAGCGGTGACGAGCACTGAATTGTTCCGCTGGAGCGGCGTGAAGCGCCTGCTCCACGATCATCTGGAGCGCCGCGCAAACCTGGGGTATCACTTATGGGGATTGATGGTCTTGCTGTTGTGGATGAAAGAGTGGAGGATCGAGCCGCCTTTGCAGGAGATGAGAACCGGCAGGCAGCACGCCGAAGCGTTCGACCCGGTTGGATCGTTCTAGCCGCAGCAGCTCTGGTATTCCTTCTCAACATCATCAGTCCGCCGCGGCTCATGGACGATGTGGACGCGGTGCAGGCGCAGATCGCCCGCAACATGCTGGAATCCGGCGACTGGGTGACCGCGCGATTGAACGGCGTGGCGTATCTGGAAAAAGCTCCGCTCGTCTATTGGGTCATGGCGGGCTCCTATCGAATTTTCGGAGTTCATGACTGGGCGGCCCGATTGCCTCTGGCACTGTGCGTAGTCTTGCTTTGTTTTGTGACGTACCGCTTTGGCCGCTGGGCCTTTGGCGATGACGCGGGCATATACGCCGGGCTTGCCCTTGCAACCTCCGTCGGGCTTTATCTTTTCACTCGCATTCTGATTCCGGATGCGATGGTAACTCTCTGCATCACCGGTGCGATCTGGGCGTGGATGAGGCTGCTGGAGGAAGATGAATCTCAGCCACGTCGCTGGGCCGTGCTCATGGGTCTGTGCTTCGGGCTGGGTCTGCTGCTCAAGGGACTGATCGCAGTTGTGTTCCCGGTGCTTGCGTCCCTTGTTTACATGGCGGTGATGCGCCGGCTTTTTTCGGTAGATGCGTGGAAGAGGCTGAACCTGCAGTTTGCGGTTCCGGTCGCGCTGGTGATCGCCGCGCCCTGGCATATATTGGCTACGCTGCGCAACCCGCCATACTTTGCGTTCTCAATGCACAGCGGCCCCCGCGAGTATCGCGGCTTCTTTTGGTTCTACTTCTTCAATGAGCACCTGCTGCGTTTCCTGAATTTGCGCTATCCACGCGACTACAACACCGTGCCAAGGCTCTGGTTCTGGCTGTTGAATCTGGTGTGGCTGTTCCCGTGGTCGTTGTTCCTTCCTTCGGCAGCGAAGCTGAGTTATCGGGGAACGACGCGCGCCTCGCGCGTGCGCTTGATGGCTTTGTGCTGGATCGGCGCGGTAATGGTGTTTTTCACTTTCTCGACCACGCAGGAGTACTACTCCATGCCCATCTATCCTGCACTGGCGCTGCTGATCGGTTCGGCCCTCGACCGGGGTTCCCGCAGCGTTGACGCAGGGAAGAGGCTGCTGGCCGCGGCTGCCGGTGTCATCGCCGTCGCACTATCGACCTTATACATGTGGGTGAGGAATACGCCTGCGCCCGGCGACATCTCGCGAGCCCTGCAGCAACACCCGGAGATGTACACGCTCTCCATGGGGCACATGGGCGACCTCACCCTTGAGGCATTTGCCTACTTGAAGCTTCCACTGCTGCTGGCGATGGTGGCGTTTGCGGTAATCGCACTGGCGCTGGCGCTTTTCTCGGATACGAGACGCCAGGTATTCGGAGCCGTGCTGGGGATGATCATCTTCTTTCAGGCGTCACGACTGGCGCTGGTTACGTTCGATCCTTATCTCGGGTCGTATGCGCTGGCGCAGAGCCTGCAGCAGGGGCCTCCGGGAACGCTGATTGAGGCTGATGCTTACTACGCATTCTCATCAGTTTTCTTTTACACCAACCGCACAGCCCTGCTGTTAAACGGGCGCATGAACAACCTGGAATACGGCTCGTACGCTCCAGGCGCTCCGCAGGTGTTCATTGACGATGCGCGCTTTACGGAGCTGTGGCGGGATGAAGGCCGCTATTACCTGCTTGCGTACGGCTCCGATCTTGACCATATGGCGAAGCTGGTTGGCCGCGAAAAGCTGCATGTGGTTCGCGAAAACGGCGGCAACTATCTGCTTACCAATCATCCACTGCCATGACGAAATGGCATTTCTCGCAGATGAGAGAGGCGCTGCAGCTGGCGTGGCAGGCGCTGGCCGCTGAAAAAGCCAAAGCAGCGCTCACCATGCTCGGCGTGATGATCGGCAGCATGTCACTGGTACTGGTGGTCACGATCGCATCCACCGGCAAGGGCTACATCATCGCGCAGATTGAAGGCATTGGCGCGAACCTCGCCTACGCTACGCTGGATCGCAACGGCGCCCCCGTGATCCCCGAAGACGAGCTCACGGCGGAAGACCTGGAGCATATCCGTCAAGAGCAGCCGCTGGTTGCGGTGGCCGCCGGAACCTATGACCTTCCTGTGGACGTGGCGATCGGCGGCCGGGCGGTGCACGCGCGGCTTGTTGGCGTCACCGACGGTTTCCAGCAGATTCGCAGGCTAGTGGTACCGGATGGCAGGTATTTTGATCAGGAAGATTTCGCGTCGCGAGCCCCGGTGTGCCTGATCACGGAAGCGATCGCCCGCCGCACGAGGACTCTCGCGCATCCTGTCGGGCAGGCGCTCCAGTTCCGGCGCTTCCGGTGCACCGTGATTGGGATTTTCAGGGAAGGTGTGCCGACCTTCGGGCAGTCCGAGATACAGGAAGACACCGTGCTGGTGCCATTGCCGTTGGTGTCGTCGATAACCGGGGAAAAATTTCTGCAGGTGATCTATGCGCAGACAAGTTCGAACGATCAGGTTCCCGCGCTTACACAGACCATTACTCGCGTGCTGCGTAGCCGGCATCGCAGGCAGGCGCGCTATGACGTCCAAAACCTCTCTGCCGTGCTGCGGACGGCAGAAAATGTTTCGCTCGGCTTGAGCCTGGTATTGCTCGGCGTCGCTGTGCTGACTCTGGTGACCGCCGGGACGGGGATCATGAATATCATGCTGGTGAACATCGCGCAGCGGAAAAAAGAAATCGGGCTGCGCAAAGCTCTGGGCGCGCGACCATCAGAGATCCGCATGCAGTTCCTGATGGAAGCAGGGTTCATCAGCTTCGCCGGAGCGGGGCTTGGCGCATTGATTGCCGTTGCCGGCGTGTGGTTTGCCGCAGGATTGTTGGATGAACTGACCGGCTTTGAGATTTCGTGGTTCGCCGTACTGGCAGCCCTGTTGCTCTCGACGGCTGTGGGCGCCGGGTTCGGATACCAACCCGCGAGCAGGGCAGCCAGCCTGGATCCAGTGGAGGCCCTGAGAGCGGAGTGATCAAAGCTTCTGACCAGCTTGTCCGAGCTGCTGGTTGTGTTTGTGATAGCGCCAGTTCAGCAGGCGCCAGCTGATCATGCTACGGATGAGTTTCACTTGAGGGTTGTGGATTGGGACGGAGAGCTTGAGAACTCCAGGCGGAAGCAAGCAGAGTTCAGCAGTCCGATGGTCTGCTGGTATGTGGATTCTGGCAAAGGTGCGGTCGTTGGAAAAGCAAAGAGCTTCCATTGCAATCCCGAAATGCTCACTCAGCGCTGATTCGTACAATTTTCGGACTGCTTGCTTGGCGTGCTCGTCGCTCGTCTCTCTGATCAGGTACTCTCCCTTGAACGAGTAGATAAGATCTCCAGGTGCGAGCCAGTGCACGTTTTCAGGGATGCCATTCTGGCGCAGAAAGGCGCAGAACCTGGTTTGTGCTCCTTCAAAAGTGCGCGGGCGATCATCTCTCATAGAGCCGATCACTACTCTACACTGCCTGCCCAGCGCTGAAGCCGGAAGCCCATGCCCACTGGAAATTGAAGCCCCCGAGGTGGCCGGTAACGTCTACGACTTCGCCGATGAAGAACAATCCCGGAACCTTGCGGCTCTCCATGGTTTTGGCCGAGAGTTCGTTGGTATCCACACCGCCCGCGGTGACTTCGGCTTTGGCGTAGCCTTCAGTGTCAGCAGGCAGCACCTGCCACCGGTGGAGGTTGCGCTCGAGTTCGGCGATGGCGGGATTCGTCCAGCTCTTCGGCGCGTGCAGATCAACCCAGCGATCCGCGAGGCGCTGCGGCAGCGCGCTGTGCAACGCGGCTTTCAAAGCGCCGGGCGTACGTTGCGCGGGGCTTGCAACCACCGGCGTAAACGCCTCGTGGTCAGGCGCGAGATCGAAATTCACTGCCTGACCTGGATTCCAGTAAGAAGAAATTTGAAGCACGGCCGGGCCGCTCAGGCCGCGATGTGTAACCAGCATCTTTTCGCGAAAGCTCTGCTTGCCGATCGAAGCGATCACTTCGGCCGAGACGCCGGCAAGGTCGCACCAGGCCTGCCGGTCGTGCTCGTTGAAGAGCAGAGGAACAAGCGCAGGGCGAGTGGAAATGATGTCGATCGCAAACTGTCGCGCAACATCGTAACCGAAAGCCGTGGCGCCCATTTTGGGAATGGAAAGGCCGCCGGTCGCAACCACAAGTGCCTCCGCATTGAACTCATCGTTGCGCGCGAGGACCGCGAAGGAGCTGCCGCGGGATACGGATTCGATCATCACGTTCGTGATTATCTGGACGCCGGCGGCGCGGCACTCCGAATCCAGCATGTTTACGATCTCGTGCGCTGAATGGTCGCAGAAGAGCTGGCCAAGGATCTTTTCGTGATACGTGATGCGATGCTTCTTCACCAAGGCAATGAAATCCTGCGGCGTGTAGCGGGCGAGAGCCGATTTGGCGAAGTGCCGGTTGTTCGAGATGAAATTTTCCGGGCGGCAGTGCAGATTAGTGAAGTTGCACCGTCCGCCCCCGGAAATCAGAATTTTCTTGCCGATGCGCTCGCTGCGTTCGAGTACGGCAACACGGCGCCCGCGTTTGCCGGCTTCGATTGCACACATGAGCCCGGCCGCGCCGCCACCCAGAATCAGGACGTCAAAATTGTGCCGCACCGTTTGTCCAGCATCGGGCGTGGCATGATGACTTGTCAAACCCGGACTCGCTGTGAACTCGCCCGAAGGCTTCCGAGACAGGGACGGGATACATGTGTAGCAGCAGCGCCGGTTTTATGTAGACTTGTGAGCATCATTGAACGCGTGGGGAGAGTCAAAGTGGAGATGGGAAACTTCGCCATTGGCGTTGATCTGGGGGGCACCAACCTGCGCATAGCAGCGGTGGACACGTCAGGAAAGGTGCTCGAGAAAATCACAACCGGCACGCAGGTGAATCGCGGCCGCGACCACGTGATTCTGGAAATGTGCAGCGCAATCCGCGACCTGACCATGAAATTTCGCGGACTCGGTCACATGGAAGGGATCGGGATCGGAGTGCCAGGGATTATCGAGATGCAGACCGGCATGCTGCGTGAGTCGCCGAACCTGCCGGGATGGCAGGATTATCCGGTGCGCGAAGAGATTGAGCGCCGCCTAAACACGAAGGTTGTGCTGGAGAATGACGCGAACTCGGCGGCCCTCGGAGAGAAGTGGCTGGGCGCCGCATCGAATGTGGATGACGTGTGCATGATCACGCTGGGCACCGGAGTGGGTGGGGGCGTCGTCCTGCAGGGAAAGATCTGGCACGGCATGACGGGAATGGCCGGCGAACTGGGGCACATCAATGTTGATCCGCAGGGGCCGCCGTGCGGTTGCGGCAGCCGGGGATGCGTCGAGCAGTATGCATCGGCCACGGCGGTGAAGCGCATGGCGATTGAGGCCATTGCCATGGGCGCAGCACCCGAGCTTTCTAGGGCGATGAATGAAGAACCGGAGTTCAGTTCGAAGGTCGTCTACCAGATGGCGGTGCAGGGCGACCAGCCGGCCCGCAAGATCTTCGAGAATGTAGGCAGGGCGCTCGGATGCGTGCTGGCGGACCTGGTGAACATCTTCAACCTCCCCATGTACGTGATTGGCGGCGGAGTCTCGAGCGCGTGGGACGCATTTTCGCCGGCCATGCTCGAAGTAGTGCGCAGCAATTCGTTCGTTTATCGTGCGACGGCTCCGTCTGAGGTGGTGAAGGGTGTGGCGGGAGCCCCGATTCACGATGACGCGTTGCCGGGACGGAGGAGCACGATCATCACACGCGCGCTGCTGGGCAGCGATGCCGGGCTGATCGGCGCGGCGCGGCTGCCGATGATCGCGAACGGAGTGAAGCTGCCGGAGCAGGAGCTGAAAAGGGCGTGATGGATCGCCGTCATCGCCGTAATCGCGCGGAATCGCGCGGAATCGCCGTAATCGGAAGAAGCATTCTGCTCCGTGAGCACAACATAGACTTGAAGCAAACACCTTTGAAACACAGAGGAACTGAGGAGGCAGAGTTTTTAGAGGTGTGTCTCAGTTGGGATTTCTTCGCGAGACGGTGATTCGAACCCCGGATTTGGAGCCATTGTCGACCCCAACATTCTCAGTTGTTCCTCTGGAGTGAGAGGAACAATGAGGCAGCAGTGAGTCTAAAGAAAGTACCTGACGGTCGGGAAGAGTGCACAATGATTGCTGCATAACGCTTTCCCGTCTCTCCCCTCTGTATCCTCTGTTTCTCTGTGTTTCAAAGGTGTTCGCGCTAGAGTACGAGAATGTTTCAGGGCTGAATCGGGGTCCCCGGACGGCCCGATGTTGGCCGGCTGGGGTGATCTGTATCGGGGTCCCCGGACGGCCCGATGTTGGCCGGCTGGGGTGATCTGAATGCTGACTGCTGGTTGCTGACTGCTATTGCAGTAACTGCCGCGCCAGCGTGCAGTAGAGTTCCACGGCTTCGTGGAGCTGTTTTTTGGGCAGGTGCTCGCGTTCGGTGTGGGCCACGTGGATGGAGCCTGGACCGAGCAGCACCGGCGTTCCCCACGAATTCAGCGCAGGAATATCTGTGGTGAAGGCGGCCACCATGGTCGGAATGCCGGGCACGGTCTGCAATTTCATGTATGAGATTTCGAGCGTGAACTCGGCGGTGGCGAGGCCGGCGACTGTATCAGTGATCTGGCGGCGCAATTCGTCAGACGGACCCACGAGGCGGTAGAGAAGCTGGGCGCGAGCGTGGTCGGGGATGACGTTGGGCGCGCGGCCGCCTTCGACGAGGCCGATGTTCAGGGTGCAGGGACCGACCTCGGGATTTTCGGGCAGCTTCATCGAGCGCAGCCGGTCGAGCGCGGTGATCAGCTTGTCGATCGCGGATTCGCCGAGTTCCGGATACGCCGAATGTGCCATGCGGCCCTGGGCCGTGATTTCGACGCGCAAGGCACCCTTTGAGCAGACGGCGATCTTGTTCTCGGTTGGCTCACCATTAATAAGGTAGCGGCAGCCCGGCGGACTTTGATTGGCGACCTTCGCTCCAAGGCTGTCCCGTTCTTCACCCACGACAAAAAGCATGCCCACGGCGGCGCCTTCCCTGCGCAGCCGCTGGCAGGCGGTGATCTGCGCGGCGATGATCCCTTTGGCGTCGCAGGAGCCGCGTCCGTAAATGTTGTCATTGTCTTCCGACGATGGGATGAAGGGCGGAACCGTGTCCATGTGAGTGGAGAAGACGAGTTGGGGAGGACGATCGTCAAGCGTAGCGATGACATTGAAGCGCTCGTGCGCGACGGGCATTTTGTGTGTGGTGTAGCCGAGACGGCAGAGCTCGTCGTACAGTTCGGCGCCGACGGCGCCCTCGTTGCCGCTGATGGATTCAATGTCGATCAGCTTGCGGGTGAGACGCACGGGATCCATGGTTAAGAGCATAAATGAGGGAGAGGGTTCGCGATCGGGTCATCGAGAGATCAGGTGATCGCGTGATCGGAACTTCCGGAAGACCTTTGACAGGTCGACCACCCCCAAACACTCGTCATCCCGAAGCCCGTAAAGCGAGCCAGCGTTTTCAACCGGGGTCCCCGACAAGCCGGTTTTTTGGCTTGTTGGGGTGGTCATCAGCTGGCGAGTAGGGCTGAGGGACCTTGCCTTTGTTTTCTTCCCCTCTCTCCCTCAGTTTCTCGGTGTTTCAATGGTGCTTGCGTCAATCTCATGTACTGTTTCAGGTACTGTTTCAGGGCTGAATGCTGACTGCTAGTTGATCCAGAGTTGATTTCGTCTTATTTTCGCCTATAATGATTCTGTGGCGACCCTGGATGAAATTCGCGCGGCGGTAGAGAAGAAGATTCCTGGGGCATTTACGCCAGTGCGGAAGAGCCCGTTTGAGCTGCTCCCGACCGGGATTGCCGCCCTGGACGGGCAGATCGGCGGGCTGCCGCTGGGTGGGATCAGCCAGTTCTGCGCGCCCGCGGACATGACGACCGGGCGGACAACCATCATGGTTTCCACCATGGCCCAGCTCACCCGCAAACGGCGCTACTGCGCGCTGCTGGACGCGCATGACGCTTTTGATCCGGTTTGCGCGCAGAAGAACGGCGTGGACCTCAGCCGGGTATTGTGGTTTCGCGGGCGGCGAACGCCCCAGCATACCGAGCTCGAGCAGGCGTTCAAGGCTGCGGATATCCTGGTGAATAATGGCGGCTTTGAGCTGATTTTTGTGGACATCTCAGATGTGCCGGAGGAAGAGCTGCGTCGCGTTCCCATGACAACCTGGTTCCGTTTCGCCCGCGTGGTGGAGAAGAGCGAGATGGGGCTGGTCTTCCTTATGCCGTTTGCCGCGGCCCAGAGCTGCGCCGCGCTGACCGTACAAATGAAGCAGGCAAAGATCCTGTGGCGCGGACCGCGTTACCCAACCCATGCGAGACTTTTTGCCGGGCTGGAGATGGACTTTGAAGTGGAGCGAGGAAAACATCCTACCGCGCACGAACGCGGATCAACGCGGATGGAAAACCAAAACCTTTGAACACAGCGGACAGAGGAAATAGAGTTTTTGGGAATCTGTGTCGGTTGGTTCTTTGGCCCGACGGTGAGTCGACCCCCGGCTTCCGGGCAATCCTCAATATCCTCACTTCTTCCTCTGTTGCCAGAGGCAAAACGAGGCAGCAACAAATCTTTAGAATTACCAGATCGCTGACGTGTAAGACCTGCGTTTGTTTATTCCTCACGTGGACTTCTTAAATAGATTTTTTCCTTGTCTCCCTCTGTTTCCTCAGTTCCTCTTGCGTTTCAAAGGTGTTTGTCGCTTGTCCACATGCCCTTCAGAAACGGAATCCTACCGTGATCGGGATGAAGCGCAGCGGGATGGTGTCAGTGGGTGCGTAGTGATACCGGGCCTCAATATAGACTCTGTATCGCGGTTCATGGGGAAGATTGAACGTGATGCCCACGCCGGCATTTCCGCCGAACACACCTCCAGGAAAACTTGAGCTCCCCTGGCTGATCACCGTCCCACCCGAGCAGGCAAAGCCCCACCAGCGAAAGACCGGCGCGCAGGCAGTACCCGCCGGCACAACAACGCTTTCGGTCCGGCTGGCATTGCGGTAATAGTAGCCGCCGCCTCCGATCAGGTACGTTCCAACTTTTGAACCACGAAATTCAAGGCGGTAGTTTGCCGTTACGACAAAGAGGTTGCTGTGGCCGTTCAGGTCACCGGTGGGGGTCAGCGGCCGCAACGGAGTCAGCGATTCCTCCGTGGGATAAAGCCAGTTCCACATGAATTCGCCAACAAAGGCATGGTGCGGGTTGAAGTTGTAGCCCGCACCCACAACGATCCCTGTGCCCAGATGGGTGAAGTCGGAGGTGATGCCCACCGGTTTCGTGATCGGGAATCCGATATTCGTGTTCAACTTGCTGTCCGGGTCAAACTCCTCCTGGGCCATTGCGGCGATGGATAGAAGGATAATCATTGCGGCAAGCAGAACTGTGGAGACGCGGAACATTGCGTCATCCTCCCTGAGGTACAAAATCTCCATTTGAGTTGATTTAGGGCGGGATATGGGTGGTTGGCCTGTTCTGCGCCACAAGGCGTGACAGGTTTCACGATACGAAATTTTCATCGCGCGAAAATGCAGGCGAGTACGTAGGCTGGCGAGGTCGCTGGTTCCAGGGCGATAATCGCGTTAAAGGAACGAGAGTCGCGCATGGACGAGATCACGACACGTTGCTGCATCGTGGGTGGTGGACCCGCCGGCATGATGCTTGGTTTTCTGCTGGCGCGCGCCGGAATCCCGGTGGCGGTGCTGGAAAAGCATGCCGATTTTCTGCGCGA
>DATAEJ010000149.1:0-3285 GCA_036258095.1 Candidatus Angelobacter sp.
ACGATCTTCCAGATCCGCGACCGTGAGCCCTTGCCGAACGGCAAGTTGATCAGGTTCACGATGAACCCGCAGGTCTCGAATACGCTGGTCACCACGAACGCGATCCGCAGGTCACCATTGCCGATGGACGCGATCAGGTTACCAAGCACGGCCTGAAGCTGCTCACGGTTCAGGTCGTCCAGCAGGCGGCGCGAAAGCACGATTCGTGCGTCTGCAGCACAGCTGCCTATAACGGCAGCGTTTGCGCCTGCCGAGTCGACCAGCATCAGCTTCGGCGGCATAATGCCGGCCGCAATCGACATCTCCTGCAGCACGTCGACGAGCTGCAGCTCCTTCAGGTCGTTCTGGTTCGGCTCGCGGGCACTCAGTGAAGCCAGCGCTCCGCCCACGCCGCCGTGCCGAAACATCGCTACCATGCCCATCCAGAGCAGGAATGTGAACACCACACCGGGCAAGAGCAGAAGCGCCAGCCCAACCGCCAACTCCTGCGGGTCGAGCGTGCCTTTCTGGTTGATGATGTAATCGCCCAGCCGCATACCGAGCTTGGAAAGGTCATTCACGTTTTGCCAGAACTCGGACGGCAGCGGCGAAAAGTGGTTGATGATCTCGGCCGCAAAGAGCGTCAGCGCGTAAAGCAGCGGTGTGAGCACCAGGGTGAGAGGAATCCCCATGATCAGCGCCGCAAAGGCGCTGAGTGCGGTCATGCGCCACGTCGCTCGACGGTTACGAGCCTGTGCTCTGAAAAATGTCTCCGGAGGTGGAGCAAACGCGCCTGCCGCTCGCGACGTATCCGGCGTGCTCATGTCCGGCAAGGGTAGCACTGTTAAGAGATCGCGGACAAGAAGCCCACAACCGCGTTATCTCACCGGTTCGTTGAAGCGAATGCGGTTCCCGAACGGATCAATGATGCTTAATTCCACGGTGTTATGGCCGGTGTGATTCAAACCAGGCCGAAGATAGCCGTAATTCTTTGCCGTGAGCTCGCGGTGAAACTCTTCCACACCTTCCATCTGCACGTAAACGACTGAGCCTGGCGTCCCGTCGCCATAGTGCTCGCTCAGGTGTAACACCAGCCCGGCGCGCGAAACCTGCATGTAAATCGGCGCCGCCTCGGGAAATTTGTGCTCCCAGTCGAGTTGGAACCCCAGATACTCCAGGTAAAACTCTTTGGCTTTCTCAACGTTGAACATTCTGAAGATTGGAATCGTGGCTCCGAACTTTACGGCCATCGGCGGCTCCTTGCTGAATTACGGCCGCCTTCAGGTTACATTGTTAGCTGCCTGATATGCGAACTCTGATCTTATTTTTGCTTGCGGTCGTCGCAACGCCGATCTTCGGTCAAAACGACCATCCTGATTTCGAGCAGCTCGCCTCTCATTTCGACTACCCGCGTCAGGTTCCGTTCGGGTTGCAGCAGTATGGGGTCGAGATGCGCGACAACGCGCTCTTAATCGATCTCGAATACATCGGCTTCGGTGAACATCGCGTGCCGGCTTATCTGATAGTTCCGAAGGGTGACGGCCCGTTTCCCGCCGTAATCTGGGGCCACTGGATGATGAAGGGCTCGCCAATGCGTAACCGGCAGGAATTTCTTCAGGAGGCTCTGGTTCTGGCAAAGTCTGGCGTGATGTCACTGCTGATTGATACGCCCATGGTGCGGCCCAATTACACGGAGAAAGATCCGAAAGAGGATCCACTCGATTGGGCCATGCAATCGAGCGACGACGAGCGCCAGTACGTGGTCGACCTCCGTCGTGGACTGGACCTGCTCCTTACGCGGCGTGGGGTTGATAAGAACCACATCGGCTACGTTGGACACAGCTTTTCCGCGCATGCCGGAATGATGTTTGTCGCAGTGGAAAAGCGCGTTACGGCCGCTGTTCTCATGGCTTCCGGCTATGCAGATGAGGAGGACGTCCGCGCTGCGACCAGCGGCGAGATGGCTGACTGGAAAAAGGCCGTAGGTGAGGAGCAGGTCAACGAGTATTTTCACAACTACTCATGGGACGATCCCGCTAATTTTCTCGCCCACACCGATGGCAAGAGTATCTTTCTGCAATTTGCGACTAGAGACGCTATATCGAAGCAGCAGGCCCAGAAATATCTTGATGCGCTAAGTGCCAGGGACAAGAAGATGGAATTCTATGAGACCTCACACGCACTCAACCCCGCTGCGCGGCTGGATCGTGATCGCTGGCTACAGCAGAAGCTGAGGTTCAAAAAACTCGATGAGCCGGCGTTGAATGCGATTCCGCAGCTGAAGTGAGCGTTAGATCCCGAGCGAAGCGAGGGACCCCCTATAGCTGCGGAGGCTTTGTACGTGGTGTGCGGTATTCGCCCAGATATCTCCTAGGGACGAAGGATTCCCTCACCTTTAAAAGCGCGTGTTCGGGACAAAGAAAACACCTATTCTCTCAACTCCACGACCGTCGCCCCGGCACCACCCTCGTTCTGCGGAGGTTCGGCGATGTTGGCCACATGAGGATGCTTCTGAAGATATTGCCGCAGAGCCTTGCGCAGGATGCCCATCCCGCTGCCGTGGACGATCCTGATCCGCGGCATGCCGGCCAGGAAAGCACGATCGAGAAATTTCTCCACTTCATGGGTCGCCTGGTCCACGGTCTGGCCGATCACGTTAATTTCTGTCGGCGTACTCGTATCTTCGCGCAGGGAAACTGAGATGCCTTTCGCCCGGGCTGCCGCGAGAGGTGAAGCCACCGTGCGAGCCGGAGCAAAGACCTCAGCAATATCGTGCCGCGGAATTTTCATCTTCATCGCGCCCATCTCAACTTCAAACGTATTTTCGTCTACCTTGCGCTTGACCACAGCCGTTCGCCCGAGCGACTTCAATTTGACCGTATCTCCTTCAGAGACGTGCTTTACCTCATGCGGACGCGCGTTGGGATCATCGCGGTCCGCCCCGGTCTTGTGGGCCACCACCGATGCATCGAATTGTTCCTTGAACTCGCGCCGCAGCCGTGCGATCCGCTGCTCAGCCTGCCTGGAGAGCTTTTGCGCCGCAGCGCGGTCCTGCACGGCATTCACGGCCTCACGTATCTGATACTCGAAGTCGCGGAGCAACGATTCGAGTTTCCGTTCAAAGTCGCGCGTCTTCTGCCGCTGCTCCTGTGCGCCTTCCGCTTCCAGCCGCTTGAGTTCTTGCCCCAGCTCTTCCTCGCGTGTCTGAGCCCTCCGCCGTTCCTGCTCAAGGTCGCGGAGGTCCTTGTGCAGCTTGTCGAGAAAGCGCGAGATGTCCTGCGTTTGCGTTCCCAGCTTCGCTCTGGC
>DATAEJ010000150.1:0-11342 GCA_036258095.1 Candidatus Angelobacter sp.
TCATTTTTGATCCCGAGCGTCTTGGCGAAGTCGTTCCCACTACCCTTCGGGACGACAAGCGTGGGGATCTTGCGCCGGCTGAGTTCGGGCAGATGGCGGTGGATGGTGCCGTCACCGCCGAAGATGAGGGCAGCGGAGGTGTGTTCTGTAATTTGGTTTTGGATTGAGAGATCTGAGCAGATGTGGCGGAAGGGGTTGATGACGTTGTCGGACAGAGAGGGGTGGAGAAGGGCGATGGGGGTCATGGGGTGATGCCTACCGCTGGTTGTCTAAGGATGATCGGTGGAGCGCAGGCACTCTTGCCTGCGCGTTCTCCCAAAGCCATTTGTACTCTTCAGGCCGGGAACACAGTCCGGCATCCACCGGATTCGCGCGTATATAATTCAGCTTCTTCTCAAACTCACCGCGTCTGAGTATCCGGTCAAAGGATTCAGGCATCCAGAGCGTACCTGCCCGCCCTAAGAACCTATTGATGTTGCGGGCTGAGGTTCCTTTGATCCCTTTCATGATCACTGCAAGGGCGTATGGTTCACCATCGTCATCCTCCAGAGATTCAAAAATCATGTGAACATGATTCGGCATGATCACGACGGCGAACAGATCAATGCGCATCTGGTTCTCAAAAAGGCAGTGTCGAAGAGTGATGGATCTCGCGCGAGCCGGGAGGAAGAGATCGCCTTTGACGCGAAAAGTGACGAAGTAGGCTCCTGAGAACGTCTTTATGTGGGGCAGGTTGCGTCGATAGAATCCTTTGGTCTTCATGTTCTCGATCCCGCAAACGCGCTGGCAAGAGTGCCTGCGCTCCACCTTCAATGGTAAGAAACAGATGCCACCAAAGCGCTCACCCTAGCTGTTGATCACCGCAATTTTCATCCTCTTTCCCAATCTGAGCTGTAGCTCAGCAGGAAAAGATTGCACAGAGATACGGTTTGAGGTCTCCACATTCCCGCCGATCCGCACTGCGCCTTCCTTGATTTTGCGGGTGGCTTCTGCGCCGGAGCTTGCGAGCCCACAGCGGACGAGAAGCTTATCGAGCCTGATTGGCGGATGGCCATTAGCTACGTCTGTGGAATCGGTGCCCGGACTTGAAGAGACCTCTGTAACCTTGATCTCCACCCGCTCTAGATCCTGTGGTACCTCATCCTTTTGGAACTGCCTGGCCCAGCTCTCGGCTGCCTGCTGGGCGGCTTGATCGCCGTGGAAATCTTTCACGATCTGCGCTGCGAGCTTCTTCTTGGCGTCCATGGGATGCATGGAGCTTTTCATCTGCTCGATTTCGTCCTGCTTCACGTCAGTAAGCAGCTCGTAGTATCGCCACATGAGCTGGTCAGAGATCGACATGACCTTGCCGTAGATTTCCTGCGGCGGTTCATTGATGCCGATGTAGTTGCCGTAGCTCTTGGACATCTTCTGCACGCCGTCAGTCCCTTCGAGTAGCGGCATGGTCAGGACGATCTGCGAAGGCTGGCCGTAGTCGCGCTGAAGGTTGCGGCCCATCAGCAGGTTGAACTTCTGGTCGGTACCGCCCAGCTCGACGTCAGCTTCGAGCGCCACCGAGTCATACCCCTGGCAAACGGGATAGAGCAGCTCATGCATGTGGATGGGCTTTTCTTCGTGAAACCGCTTGTGAAAGTCTTCGCGCTCCAGCATTTGCGAGACGGTGAACTTGGCGCACAGGCGCACGAAGTCTTCCACCGTTAGCTTTGAGAACCAGCGCGAGTTGAAATCAATGACCGTCTTGTCGCGATCGAGGATCTTAAAGACCTGCGTCTTGTAGGTCTCGGCGTTGCGGTCCACGTCGGCGCGGGTGAGCGGCGGACGCGTGGCCGAACGGCCCGTGGGGTCGCCGATCATGCCGGTGAAGTCGCCGATCAGGAAGATCACCGTGTGGCCCAGGTCCTGGAAGTGCTTCAGCTTACGCATGAGGACGGTGTGGCCCACGTGCAGGTCGGGCGCGGTGGGATCGAAGCCGGCCTTCACGCGCAGCGGCTTGCCGGTCTTCAGTGAGTTGTCCAGGCGCGCGCGCAGTTCGCCTTCATGGATGATCTCCGCCGCGCCTTTTTTGATGTACGCCAGTTGCTCTTCTACTGGTGGGAAGTTAGCCATCACTGGAGATTATAGAGTCTCGGCTGCCATGCGGATTCCCATCCCCGCCGTAGCTTCTGTGGAAAGAGCGCCCGCAACCCGGTCGAAATCAGCCTGATAAAATGAACTCAGTAACTATGCCCACTGGCTCTGATATCCGCGATACCTTCCTGCGCTTTTTCGAAAGCAAAGGCCACAAGCGCGTGCATTCCTCGTCGCTGGTGCCCGCCAACGACCCCACGCTGCTGTTTACAAACGCCGGCATGAACCAGTTCAAGGACGTTTTCCTGGGCGCCGAGCGCCGCGATTACCTGCGTGCCGCCACGTCACAGAAATGCGTCCGCGCCGGAGGCAAGCACAATGACCTCGAAAACGTGGGCTTCACCAAACGTCACCACACGTTTTTTGAAATGCTGGGGAACTTCAGCTTTGGCGATTACTTCAAGCGTGAAGCCGTGGCCTACGCATGGGAGCTGGTCACGTCAGAACATTGGTACGGTATTCCGAAGGATCGCCTGTACTGCACCATCTTCAAGGGTGAGAAGGAAGTGCCGCGGGACGACGACGCAGAAAAGTACTGGCTGGAAGTGGGCGTACCCAGAGAGCGCGTCTTTGCAATGGGCATGAAAGACAACTTCTGGGCCATGGGCGATACCGGTCCTTGCGGGCCGTGTAGTGAAGTCTATTACGACATGGGGCCGGCTGCGTCCGATGAAGGCCATGCTGATTGCAAGTTCCCGTGCGAGTGCGGACGCTACGTGGAGATATGGAACCTGGTCTTCATGCAGTTCGACCGCGACGCTCAGGGCGTGCTCAATCCACTGCCCAAACCTTCCATTGACACCGGCATGGGACTGGAGCGCGTTTCGGCTGTGCTGCAAGGCAAGCTCTCCAACTATGACACCGACCTTTTTGTTCCGTTAATCCAGGCAGCGGCAAAGTTTACCGGCGTTGATCTGGGACGCGAACTCGCCGCCGAGAAGAGCGCGAAATCAGCGGCTTCACTGCGAGTGATCGCCGATCACGCGCGTGCTACCACCTTTCTTATCAGTGACGGCGTGCTGCCCGCGAATGAAGGGCGCGGCTACGTGCTGCGCAAGATCCTGCGGCGAGGGATCCGCCACGGCCGTCTGCTTGGTGCGAAAGAGCCGTTCATGTACAAGATGGTGGGTGCCGTAAGCGACCTGATGAAGAATGCATACCCGGAGCTCGCCGAGACCGCCGATCGCGTCGCCAGAGTGGTGCATGAAGAAGAGCGGCGCTTTGCGCACACGCTCGACGCCGGATTGTCACGTCTTGAAGCCGACCTCCAGGCCGTCCGCAAGGAGTACGCCGACGCGCAGCGCATGGTTACGGCGCAGGACCAGCATGCTGATGCGGGTGTGGGACGCGCGCAGATGGCGCAATATCGTTACAACTCGGAGCGCGGGATGCGCTATCGCGGCGACCTGGCGTTCAAGCTGTATGACACTTTTGGACTTCCGTTTGATTTCATCATGGATGCCTGCCGCGATGCCGGCATCGCCCTCGATGTGGAAGGGTTTGAGCGCGCCATGGAAGCGCAAAAAGAGCGGGCGCGCGCTTCGTGGAAGGGCGGATCGAAGCAGACCGTTTCGCCGGTGTTCCGCGACCTGGCCAAGACGGTATTTGAAGGCTATCGCCAGACCGAGTCGCGCGATTGTGAAGTACTGGCGCTGGTGAAAGACGGCATTGGCGTGCGCGAACTCAATCCGGGCGAGGAAGGCGAGGCGGTGCTTGACCATACGCCTTTTTATGCCGATTCGGGCGGACAGGTGGGCGATATCGGCGTGTTCTTTGACGCGGACCACACCACGGTTGTCGCCGACGTGAACGGCTGTGTGATGCCGGTGCAAGGCGTGCGCGCGCACAAGATCAAAGCCCGCCAGCCGATGCACGTCGGCATGAAGGTGGATGCGGTTGTCCATGCGGAAGTTCGCGAGGCCACCAAGCGAAACCATACGGCTACGCACCTGCTGCATGCAGGCCTTCGTGAGGTACTGGGTACGCACGTGAAGCAGGCCGGATCGCTGGTGGACCCGGAGCATCTGCGTTTTGACTTTTCACACTTCACCGGCGTTGCCGATGAAGAGCTGCAGGACATTGAAGACCTTATCAACAAGGAAGTGCTGCGCAACATAAAGGTTGAGACGATTGAGGACGTACCGATCGACGTGGCCATTAACGAATACAAGGCCATAGCGCTGTTCGGCGAAAAATATGGCGAGCGCGTGCGGGTGATCCGGATCGGCGATTTCTCCACCGAACTCTGCGGCGGTACGCACACTGCAGCCACGGGCGAGATCGGCCTGATTAAGGTCATGAGTGAGGGCAGCGTGTCTTCCGGCGTGAGGCGCGTTGAAGCCGTGAGCGGCGAGCAGTCGCTCTTCCACTTCCGCAAGGACCACAAGCTGGAAAGCCTGGTGAGCACGCTGGTGCCGGGCGCACAGAAGGCGGAGTCGCCGGCAGAAGCGCTGCGCGGCGAGCTCGAACGCAAGGAAACCGAGATCAAAAAGCTTCAAAAAGAGCTGGAGCAGATCCGCATGAAGTCGGCGGCTTCAAGCGTCGCGACGATTGAGGACAAGATCAAGGAAGTGAAAGGCGTGAAGGTGCTCTCTCACCGAGTGGACAACCTGGAGCGCGGCCAGATGCGCACGCTCGTTGACAACCTGCGCAACAAGCTCGGGTCCGGCGTGGTAGTGCTGGGCTCCGCCGCGGATGGCAAAGTCGCCCTTATCGTGGGCGTTACCGCCGACCTCACCGGCAAAGTGCAGGCCGGCAAGGTGATCAAGCCGATCGCGGAGAAGGTTGGGGGATCGGGCGGCGGCCGTCCGGATATGGCGGAAGCCGGCGGTAAGGACCCCAGCCAACTCGATGCTGCACTGGCGAGTGCCTATGATGCGGTGGACGCGATTGTGAAGTAGTTTGGGCCCGTTCCTGCGCAGCCGCGGGGCGGATTTCCTGGTGGCGAGGTTGCATGCGCAAGAGCGATGGTTGCCAGCGAGTTCCACCGGATCGCCTGCTACACTCGCCTTCATGGATCTTTCCAATCTTCCACCCGGAATCGTCGGCCAGCTCGCGGGCATGGTCGAAGATTTCATCCTGAAGAGCCAGAGGCGATACGCTCCGCGCGCTGTGCCGCTTACGCCGGAGCAGAACACGGCCATGCAGCCGTTCTTTTCTGCCGACGTGCTTGAGCAGGTGCGGCTCCTGCCGCTGAATGGCGAGCGCGTGCAGGACCCTTCGTTCTACACCATGGCGCGGATGATGGGCTTCAAGAACCTGCCCAGTTTCAGCAACGTGGCGGCGGTCACGTTCGTTGATGTGATCGTTTCGCACGAGCCATTCACGAACGATCTGCTCTTCCACGAACTCGTCCATGCAGTGCAATACGCGCAAATGGGCACCAGAGAGTTTTCAGACAAATACGTCCACGGATTTCTGAGCGGTGGAGGGTATGACGGCATTCCGCTGGAAAGGAATGCGTACGAACTCGAGGCCCGCTATCAGGCGAATCCGACGCAGGTGTTTTCTGTTCCTGAAGAAGTGAAGGGCTGGATCCAGGCTGGCCGGTTCTGATAACATTGTTTTTCAAGCGAATGAAACGCCCGTCGGAAACGAATCCGGCGGGCGTTTTCTTTTGGAGCCGATTATGACTTCGCCCGAGTCAATGACCGACGCAGCAATCCTTACCTTGGTAGACCGTTTTGAGCGTTGCCTGCTGAGCAAGAACGAGTTTCCTCATCACCACCACCTGGCCGTTGCGGCCGTGTATCTCTTTCCCGGCGACTTCGAGTCCGCCATGGCCCGCATGCGTGCTTCGCTGCAGCGCTTCGCCGCGCACCACGGTGTGAGCGGCCTCTATCACGAAACACTCACTCGCTTCTGGCTGCTTCAGGTGCACCAGCAGCTTGATCGAACATCGTGCCTGAGCAGCGCCGTGGCGAGGGTGACTGCGCACCTGAATGATAAGAACCTGCCGCAGAGTTTTTATAGCCAGGAGTTGCTGAAGTCGCAGGAGGCGAGGGAGAAATGGTTGGAACCAGATCTGGTCGACGAAGCAGGGGATAGCAGCAGTCCGTTGTACTCTGAGCGCTTCTGAGTAAGGGCTTTTTCAATAAAATCGCTATTGACAATAAAATTTGTCAATGGTGGAATACTTGACGTGCTTGACGTTGAGGTCATTGCCGACCCCGCCACTGCTGCCGTTGCTTTGGAGCCTGTTCGAAGCCGCTTGCTGGCGGAGCTGGCCGAACCCGCTTCGGCCGCCACGCTCGCCGGACGCCTGGGCATTGCCCGGCAGAAGATCAACTACCACCTCCGGACGCTGGAAGAACATCGCCTGGTAGAGGTTGCGGAGCAGCGCAAATGGGGCGGCCTCACCGAGCGGTTGCTGGTGGCGACCGCCGCGTCCTACGTTGTATCGCCCGGGGCGATGGGCCCTGTCGCTACTGATCCCGGCCGGACCGCTGATCGTCTTTCCGCCGGATACCTGATTGCGCTTGCCGCTCGCGTGGTGCGGGAAGTGAACGATCTGCTGGCCCGCGCCCGCAAGGCAGGAAAGCGGCTGCCGACTTTGTCGATAGATACTGAGGTGCGCTTCCGCTCGGCGGAAGAGCGTGCCCAGTTCTCCCGCGAGCTGGCATCCGCAGTCGCCAGCCTCGTTGCCCGTTATCACGACGAATCTGCGCCGGGTGGCCGCAGACATCGCCTGGTACTCGTTGCCCACCCGCTGCCACAAACACCTTCGAATGAGGAGCCATCATGAGCGTGAAGATCGATCCATCCGGACGGAGATCCGTCCAGGTTGAAGTTGAAGTTCCCGGCACACCCGAGCAGGTCTGGGAGGCGATTGCCACCGGAGCCGGCGTGTCATCATGGTTTGTACCCACTGAAATAGATGGCCGCGTCGGCGGCAAGATGGTCTGCCACTTTGCTCCCGGCATGGACTCAGACGCCACCATCACCAGTTGGCAGCCGCCACATCGCCTCACTGCTGACAGCAGCAGTTTTGCTCCCGGCGGTCCGCCCGTAGCAACCGAGTGGACGGTGGAAGCGCGTTCCGGAGGGAAATGCGTGGTGCGTGTTGTCCACAGTCTTTTCGCCAGCACTGATGATTGGGACAATCAGCTTGAGGGCACCGAATCCGGCTGGCCCGCCTTCTTCCGCATTCTGCGGCTTTATCTCACTCACTTCCGCGGACAGAGCAGCGCCATGTTCATGGTGTCAGGCATGACCTCGGGATCTTGTTCTAACGCTTGGGAGAAAATGACTGGACTCCTTGGTCTTGGCGATGCGACCGCAGGTCAGAAACTGCAGAGCGTCGCCTACGCGCCCGAGTTCAGCGGGACAGTGGAGGCAACGCATGAAGGCGAGCATCCTTTCAAGCTCCTGCTGCTTGACCATCCAGCGCCTGGAGCTCTCGTCTTCAACGCGTGCCCAATGGGTGAAGACCAGGTTTTTCTCTCCGGTGCTTTCTATCTTTATGGAAGCGGCGCAGTAGAGGCGGCAAAGAAGAATGAACCTCTCTGGAAGGACTGGATGAAGCAGCATTTTGGCGGAGCCGCAGGCGGTGCAAGCAACGTAGCCTAGGAATATCACAAATGCATGTTGGGGGTGAGCGAAGTACAAAGTGTCATGAACTTTCTCGCCCGTTATCATCGTGTGCGACAAGTGAACAGCTCGTGCAGGCAGTCCAATGGATCGCGCTGAAATCGTCAAATCCGGCAGATGGCTCTATGGTGACGAAGTTCCGCACGAAGTCTGGATTGTGAAGCAAAACTTCGACTACTACTATGACGAAGACTACGAAGATGGGCCCGAAGAGCTGAACGCTGAAGGTGAACTGTATCAACTGGTTTTCGCGCGGGCAGGCCAGGTTCTGAGCATTGGCGCGGGTTTCAAATCGCTTGAGGACGCGACTGCTGCCGCTGCAACAAAATGTCCAAGTCTTAGCTGGGACAATCACCTGTTACAAAAGCTTTTTCACGGCAGGCTCTACAAACTGGAACCCTGAGTTCCCTTTACTTCCCCGCCACCGCCGCGGACGCCCTCGTGCTATCCGTATGATCCACGCGTGACGCCGCTACTTTGATCCCGCTCAGCCCATTGATATATTTGGCCACGCCTTTGTAGAGCGAGTCGGCGATGCGCTGGCGATAGTCCTGCGTCTTGAGTTTTTTCTCGTCGGCTGGGTTGCTGACGAACGAAATCTCCGCCAGGATTGACGGCATGTTTGCGCCGATCAGCACAATGAACGGCGCTTTCTTAACGCCGCGATTCCGGATTCCCGGGTTCTTCGCGTTCAGCCCAGTGTAGAGTGACTTCTGAACGTCCGCAGCGAACTCGCGCGACTCTTCAATCTTTTCCTTCAGCGCAATCTTCTTCACCAGGTCCTGCAGCTCGTGGATCGACTTTTCCGAAACCGAGTTTTCGCGCGCCGCCACATCCAGCGCGTCGCGTGACGACGTAAAGTTCAGGTAGTAGGTCTCCACGCCGCGCGCGCTCTCGTCGCTCGACGAGTTCGCATGAATCGAAATAAACAGGTCAGCCTGTTCTTTATTGGCAACTGCCGTCCGCGTCTCCAGCGGGATGAAAGTGTCATCATCGCGCGTGTAAACCACCTCAGCGCCCAGCTTGTCTTCCAGCTCCTTGCCCAGCTTCAGCGCCACATCCAGCACCAGGTCTTTTTCCAGCAGCCCATTCGGACCAATCGTCCCTGTGTCATGCCCACCGTGTCCCGCGTCCACCACAATGCGCCCGATTTTCAGTCCAAGCGCGCGAATTAGCGAGCGCTCGCCGTTCGCGGTGGGCGACGCGGTGTGCGTAGTAGTGACCGGCTGCTTGCTCGCGGTTGAGTCCGGCTTTACCACGGCGGTCTTCTTATTGCGGCTCGACTGCTGCGGTGCCACAGCTTCGTACGTCGGACCGCTGGTCGGCTTGGTTGTGGCTTTGTCGGTGGCGTCAATGCTCGCCGAGGTGTCATCGACTACCATCTTCGGCGCCTCGTTTTTCGCGACTTCGGTAGTAGACGTCGAACCCGAACCACTGCCGCGCGCAGTCTTCGTGCTGGTGCCCGCGCCGGGACCGCTCTTGGCGTCTCCGGCTTTTTGCAGCGCGCTGGCCGCGCTATCATTTTGCTTCTGCCCTGGACGAATCTGCCGGACAGTCACATCGGAGCCGCTCGCCTGAGAATCTTTATTCCTGCTGCTGTCTTTACCCGCATCTTTGCTCGCGACCGTCGAACTTGAGGTCGCGCCCGGTGTTCCGGAAGTCACACCTGAAGCAGCCGAAGGTGAACCATTCGAACTTGCCGCACTCTCCTTCGAGTCCATCGTCCCAGAGGAAGAGCTTTGCCCGCCGTCGGCCGCATTCTGCTTCGCGTCGGCGATGATCCGGCTCACGTCAGAACCCTGTCTTGCCTCAGCCGCAACTTGCTGCTTCGCTTCGGCGGCAGGGTTCTTCGCCAGCTGTCGCGCCGGCACTTTGCCATGAATATCAATGATCAGGCGGTAAGGATTCGGCAGCAGAAACGCCGAGTACTCCGCCACATCGTCCACATCCAGCACCACACGCGCCATGTTGGCCTTGTACTGGGCCACGCGGATCTTGTGCAGGAAGCCCGCCTCAACATCAAAGGTCTTGCCCACCAGGTCTGAAGCCAGCTTGATGCCGTAAAGGTCAAAGAAGATGCGGTCGGGATGCGGCACGCGCCCAGCCTCATACTTCACTTCTTGCTCCAGATCGATGGCGACGCGCACGTAATCTGGCGTTGACCAGTGGCGCACGCTCGTCAGCCGTGGCAGGCGACCGACAGGAGGCAGTCCCGCAGGCGCATTTGCGCCCGGAATATTGGCGCCCGCAATGTTCTGCGTCTGCGCCGGAGCTGGCTGCTGGTCATTGTTGTCGCTGTTGCTGGTGCCGCTCTTTGCGGAAGACGCCCGGTCATTCTTTCCACGATCACCAGCACTCGCCGCGCTTGCCGCTTCGTCAGCTGAATCGTCGTCGCTCGCCGTCGCCGCAGCCTCGTCATTCTTCTTGCTCTTGCGCGCTTCACTCTTCGCCGCGTTCTTCTCGCGAATCTTGATCGCCGGATGCACATCCGCCCACGCGGCTTTCGGCTCCAGCGTGCGTGAAGGCTGCTGCTTTTTTGCGTTCTTGCGCCGCGAACCCGCAGAGGCAGAGCTCGCGTCTGCGTCTTCTATCTCGGCCAGCGCCTGTTTGGCCTTGAGTGCCAGCTGCGCATGAGGATAGTGCTTCAGGAAATCTTCAAATCCGGCTTTGGCCTGCTCTTTATCTTTCAGGTCGTCGCGATAGATCTCCGCAATCGTGTAGAGCGCTCCCACGCGGTACTTGCTGCCGGGATATTCACGGCGGAGAAACACCAGCTGGCCAATGGCGTCTTTAAAACTCTTGTCGTCCTTGAAGATGCGGCCCTGATCGTCAAGCAGTTCGGCCACCGCCAGCACGGCAGCATCGGCCTTCGCATAACTTGGGGCGATGTAGTAGACCTTGCGATAGGCGTCAATCGCCTTCTGGTAATCGCGTTTTTCGCGATCGCCTTCCGGAGTGCCCAGCAGCGCGTCACGCAGCTTGTCCGCCTGCTCCAGATATCCCTTTGCCGCCTGTTTTTTCTGTGCAACGGTGCGCGCGTAGGCCATGGGCGCCGATGCGGCCAAACTCAAAAGACACGCCAGCAGCAAGGCCATTGCAATAGCCTTCTGCGGCTTCGGCTTGCTGGGTCCGGTTTTCATTTACTGCTTCAAAGCACCTTAAAGTTAAACCCGAAACATCGTTACTCGTTGTTGGTATAGCTACGATGTCCCTCGGCGTCACGTGTTTCCTTTACCTTCTCTTTCGGCCTGGAGTTCCAGTAAAGGTCTGTGATTTTCTTCACGTAGTCGCGCGTCTCCCGGTAGGGAGGAATGCCCTTGTTCCTGGCCACGGCGCCGCTACCGGCGTTGTAGGCCGCCAGGGAAAGCTCCACGTTGCCGTTGTAGCTTTCCAGCAGGTTCTTCAGGTGGCGGACGCCGGCATCCACGTTCTGGCTGGGATCAAACGCGTTCCCCACATTCAGGCTTTTGGCGGTCTGGGGCATAAGTTGCATCAGTCCCATGGCGCCTTTGCGTGAAACGGCATGCGGGTTTCCGCCTGACTCCACCCTCACCACGGCGCGGACCAGGTTGGGGTCCACTCCATGGCGCTCGGCTGCGTCCTCAATCGCCTTGTCCACCGATTGC
>DATAEJ010000151.1:0-6835 GCA_036258095.1 Candidatus Angelobacter sp.
CATCACGGGTTGGTTTGAGCTACTCACGTTCTGTAATTGCGGCCGAGCCTCATTATCGCTTGCGGGCAGAGGCCCCGGACAAGGCATTTAGACTATCAGTAAGAGCGCTGATTCATGATCAACATACGAGCTGCCAATCCCCAAGATGCTCCCCTGATTCTCGACTTCGTTCGTCATCTCGCAGAGTACGAGCGTGAGCCGGATGCCGTCACCGCGACCGTGGAAGACCTGCTCCGCGATGGCTTTGGTCCGAACCCGCGCTATCGCTGCATCATCGCAGAGTGGAACAGTAAGCCCGCGGGGTTTGGATTGTTCTTTTTTAACTATTCGACCTGGCTCGGGCGGCCGGGACTCTATCTGGAAGACCTTATCGTGCTGCCAGAGATGCGCGGTCATGGCATTGGCAAAGCGCTGTTGCAGAAGCTGGCGCAGATCGCGGTGGAAGAGAATTGCTACGGCATGCGCTGGCAGGTACTCGAGTGGAACGAACCTGCCCTCAAATTTTATGACAGTCTGGGTGCGAAAATCATGGATCAATGGGAAACCATGCGCCTGCTGGAGCCGGGTCTTTCCAGGCTGGCCGGCCGCGGCTCGCCTTCGGACCGCAGCGAAGCTGACACAATCGCACAAGGAAGCTCTGCCGAAAGAACTCCCTTAAGCGGTTTTCAGAAATGAAGATCAAGATCATCGGCGCCGGACTGGCCGGCTGTGAAGCCGCCTGGCAGTGTGCGCGCCGCGGCGTGCCGGTTGAGCTTTATGAAATGCGGCCGGTGAAATCCACACCTGCGCACCAGACGGACAAGTTTGCCGAACTGGTTTGTTCCAATTCCCTCAAGTCAGAATCAGAGAACACCGCGCCTTGGTTGCTGAAGGAAGAAATGCGCCGAGCGGGCTCGCTGCTCATCCGGATCGCGCAGCAGACCTCCGTTCCGGCCGGTCACGCGCTGGCGGTCGATCGCGAAGCCTTTGCCGCCGAGGTCACACAATCCACCTCGGTAGAACCGCTCATCACGGTGCGCCGCGAAGAGGTCACGCGAATCGATGAGACTGAGGGCCTGACGGTCATCGCCACAGGCCCGCTAACGTCCGATGCGCTTTCCAAGGAGGTCGCGCGGCTTTCCGGAAGCGATCATCTTTTCTTCTATGACTCCATCAGCCCAATTGTGGAAGCGGATTCGATCGATCAGAGCCGGGTTTACTTTGCCGCGCGTTATGGGAAAGGCACAGCTGACTACATCAATTGTCCGTTTAGCAAAGACGAGTACGACCGTTTCTATGACGCGCTGATCGCTGCCCAGTCGGTGGAAGGCCACGACTGGGAAAAGCTGAACTATTTTGAAGGCTGCCTGCCGATCGAAGAGATCGCCCGCCGCGGACGAGACACGCTGCGCTTCGGGCCGATGAAGCCCGTGGGCCTTGATGATCCACGTACCGGAAAATGGCCCTATGCGGCGGTCCAGTTACGCAAGGAAAACCTGCGCGCCGACTCCTACAATATTGTCGGTTTCCAGAACCATCTGAAGTTCGGCGAGCAGGCGCGCGTGCTGCGGCTGATACCGGGCCTTGAGAATGCGAAGTTCCTGCGCTACGGGCAGATTCATCGCAATACGTACATCAATGCGCCATCGCTGCTTACTCCGCTGATGAACCTGAAGCAGCATCCGAACGTCTTTTTCGCCGGCCAGATCTCCGGTGTCGAAGGTTATACCGAATCCATTGCCATGGGAATGCTGGTGGGTATGAATGTGGCTCGTATCGCACAGGGGCTGACTGCTGTGCCGCCGCCGCGCGAAACCGCACTGGGCTCGCTGGTCCATTATCTTTGCAATGCGGAGAGCAAGAGCTTTCAGCCGGCCAACATCACGTTCGATCTGTTGCCGCAACTCGATGAGGCTACCCGCCGCGGCGTTCGCGACAAGAAGCTGCGGCACAAGATGGTCTGTGAGCAGGCGATTAGCGCGTCAAGGCTGTGGCTGGAGCAAGTTGGCAGCTTCAACTCAGCAATGCCTATTCAAACCGTAGCGCCTTGATCGGATCGATCCGGGACGCGCGCATTGCCGGGAACCAGCACGCTGCCATGGTAATCAGCAAGACCGCAGGCGGCACGATCAGGAATGTCATCAAGTTGGGCCGGCCGAGGCCGATCATGCCAGCCGCAATGACGCGGCTTACGGCTATGCTGGCCAGGCCGCCGACGAAGATTCCGGCCAGCGACAGCTTGAGGCCCTGGCGAAGGACCATTTGCAGCACGTCAGACTTGGCGGCGCCAATCGCCATGCGAACGCCGATCTCGCGAGTGCGTCGTGCCACGGTGTAGGAAACCAATCCGTAGATGCCGATCAAGGCAAGCACCAGTCCCATGAGCCCCATGGCGGCCACCAGCTGCATAATCATGCGTGGAGGAGCCAGTGCGCGCTGCTCGTAAAAGTCGGCGAATGTGCGCACATTGAAGATGGGCAGGTTGCGGTCGAGTGACTGAACAACGCTCCGCAGTGGCGCGGAGAGGCTTGCTGGGTCGCCTGGGGTCTGCGCCAGGATCGACATGGATGTCGTTTTCTCCTGGCGGTAGGGCAGATAAAAGAATCTCTGCGGCGCCTCGCCGATGAAAAGGTACTTCGTGGTCTTGGCTACCCCGACCACCTGAACCCACGCTCCCTGTCCGTTGTCGAGGCGGAAGCGCTTGCCCAGGGAATCCTGACCCGGCCAGTAGCGCTTGGCGAACTCCTGATTGACGATCGCGACGCGCGGCGTGTCTGCTTTGTCGTCGGCTGTGAATCCGCGGCCGCTGAGGACGGGGATCTCGAGCAAGGGAAGAAAGTGTTCGTCAACGGCGGCGAAGAATGCCTGCTCACCATCCTGGTTTTTGGGAAATTGGAAGCCCTCAGGCACCACCATTCTCGGCGAAACGTCACCGGTCGCAAGCGGGACCCAGCTGGTGAGCGCTACGGAAGTTACACCAGGCAAGTTGCTCGCGCGCTGCACGAGATCGCGATAGAAAGTCTGTGTCTGCTCGGGCTTGTAGTGCACCAGCGCAGTGTCGAACTGCATCAGCATCAGGCGGTCAGCGTGGAATCCCGGGCCGCTCAACAGTGCTTTGCGAATCCCATCCAAGAGCATGCCCGCGGCCACCAGCAGCACCATTGACAACGCGACCTGCCCAGCGACGAGCACGTTGCGGCCGCCCATCCGCAGCTTACCGCCGGAACTGGACTCGCCGCTCTTGAGTGCCGGAACCAATTCCGTTCTCAGACTCTGGAGCGCCGGCGCGAGGCCAAAGAAGATCACGCTTACAAGCGCAGCGATCAGGCTCACGACCAGCACGCGCTGATCGAGCTGCGGCGAGATAACGATTGGCAGGTCAGTAGGAATCGGGATCTTTTGCAGGAACCTGATGCCGAGATAGCCAAACCCCAGACCGGCCAAGGCTCCGATCAATGCCAGAACCACATTTTCGATCATGAGCTGGCGCAGCAGTCGGCCGCGACTCACGCCCAGGGCGATGCGGACGGCGATCTCGCGACTACGGCCGCGAGCTCTCGTGAGAAGTAAATTTGCGAGGTTCGCGCATGCGATCAGCAGTACCAGCGTGGCCAGCGCCATGAGCATGGTGGCGAGAATGGGATCGAATGGATCAGAGGCGAAGCGGGCCTGCAGCTGCGTGCGGACAGCCATGTTCCGGTTGCGCGATGGTCCGGGATACTCCTGCTGGAGTGCCTTCCAGAGTGTCGCCAACTCGCTCTGCGCTGTTGCCTGTGAAATCCCTGGCCGCAACCGCGCTTCGGCGTTCCAGCCGAAAGTATTCCGATCCTGTAACGGGTCCTTTTCTGCCGCTGTAAGGCGTTGCATCATTGCTGCTGGAATGAAGAACGACGGCCGCACATACTGGTCCATGCCGGTGAAAGTTTTCGGCGCAACGCCGATCACGTTGCACTCAATACCGGCAATACGCACACTACGGCCGACCACGTTGGGATCAGACTGAAACTGGTCGCGCCAGAAATCGTGGCCAAGAATGACAGCGGGCTGAGCAGCGGATATGGTGGTCTCTTCCGGCAGGAACCCGCGCCCGAGCGCCGGACGGACTCCCATCACCTCAAAAAAGTTGTCACTCACCAGCATGCCCATGCGCATGCGGGCAACGTCATCTCTGGTACGGGCCATGCTGAATGTGGAAAGCTGAAAGGCGACCAGTCCGTCGAGGGACTTAGCGCTATTCCTCAGATCGAGATAATCAGCGTACGTCAGGCTGCCGCTGTCGGTCCCGGGGTGGACCGCGCTCACGTCCATCACGGCATTTGGATCGAAGACCGGGAGCGGCCGCAAGACAAGAGCATCTGCCAGGCTGAACATGGCGGCGTTGGCGCCGATTCCGAGCGCCAAAGACAGAATGGCAATGGCGGTGAAACCGGGGCTGCGGACGATCAGGCGAAAGGCGTGGCGGATCTCTTGCAGGAGCATGGCTCCTCCTCAAGCTTTGTTACGTATGACTGGGCGGAAAAGGTTCCATGAATATGACGTCCGAAGCAGGAAAATGTTGCGGCTATCGGCGGCGCTTGTCTTTCCTGGGCCCGAGCTCAACTTTCTTTCTTGGGCGGTTCTTGATCCAGATCGGCGTACCTACAAAGCCGAATGCCTTGCGGATCTGGTTTTCCAGAAAGCGCTCGTAGGAGAAATGCAGTTTCACGTCCTTGTCTGTGAAGAGAATGAAGGTCGGCGGTGCGACGTTGGACTGCGTCATGTAATAGATCTTCACCTTTTGCCGATACGGCACCGCGGCACGATCGAAATCCACGGTTTCGATGAAGCGATTCATCTGCGAGGTGCTGATGCGCTTGCGCCGCTCGGCCGCGACCAACTCAAGAGCCTGGAAGACTTTGTCAAGGTTTTTGGCTTCCGAGGCTGAAACGAAAACAATCGGGGCATAATCGAGGAATTTGAGCGCTCGGCGTACCTGTTGCTCGTAGATCTTGCGATCGGCAGGCGGACGGCCATCAGTGCGGCCGGGTCCAACCAGGTCCCATTTGTTGACGACGATGATTACGGAGCGTCCGCTCTCATGCGCGTAACCGCCGATGGTTGCATCGAGCGCGTTCACGCCTTCGGGAGCATCAATGACCAGCAGCCCGATATCGGCGGCCTCAAGGTGCTTGCGTGCCATCACCACGGAAAGCTTTTCCGCCATCAGGTGTGTCTTGCCCTTGCGACGGATTCCCGCCGTATCGATGAAACGGTACTGTCTGCCGTCGTTCTCGACGACTTCATCCACGGCGTCGCGGGTGGTGCCTGCGATGGGCGAAACAATTGCCCGCGAGCTTCCTGTGAGCGCGTTCAGCAAGGTGGATTTTCCTACGTTAGGGTGGCCGATAATTGCGACTTTGGTTTCGCGGGCCGTTTCCTGCGGTTCAACTTCGGGCTCAGTCTCTGCCTCTGCTGTGGGAGCCTGCTCCGGCTCGCGTTCGGCTTCGGTTTCAGGAACTGCATGCAGAATTGCTTCAAGAAGCTCCGCGCTACCGGTGCCGTGCTCCGCGGAAACCGGATGAAGGTTCTGGATTCCAAGGGTGCGGAAGTTTTCCGCCTCGGCTTCCATCTTCGGTGTATCGACTTTGTTCACTGCGAGAAACAGCGGCTTGCCTACGCGCTGCAGGAGCCGGGCCAATTCCATGTCAGGCGCGGCGAGTTCTGTTCTCGCGTCCACCACCATCACAATCGCGTCGGCTTCCCCGAGCGCCACGCGCGCCTGGCGGAAAATCTCGGCTGGGATGAGCTCTTTCTCATCGGGAATGATTCCGCCGGTATCGACAACTCGCAGACGGCGTCCGTTCCAGCGGACTTCGCCATAGAGGCGATCACGGGTGATGCCCGGCTCATCACCCACAATGGCGCGCCGTGCGCCGACAAGCCGGTTGAAGAGCGTGGATTTGCCCACGTTCGGGCGGCCGACGATCGCCAGAAGCGGAAGCCGGGTTTTCGTTGTCGTCGTCACAAGAGCAGATGCGTTCAAGCCATCTTTTAAGGTAACTGATCGCCACATCCGCTGTCTCGCACCGAGCTGTTTGCGCTGTGTACACCGTGAGATACACTTTCTGCATCTCAGATAGCGGTAAACAGGATAAAACCGATGAAGATGAGGGTACGCAAGGCCGTATTCCCCGCTGCAGGGCTCGGTACTAGATTTCTTCCGGCCACCAAGGCGCAACCCAAGGAGATGCTTCCTTTGGTGGATAAACCGATCATTCAATATGGCGTGGAAGAAGCGCTCGCCGCGGGCTGCGACCAGATCATTATTGTGACCGGCCGGGGCAAGACCGCGATCGAAGACCACTTTGACGTGAGTTACGAACTGGAAAAGATGCTGGAGGAGCGCGGCAAGACCGAGCTGCTTGGCATTGTGCGGCAGATTTCCGACATGATTCACGTGGCCTATGTTCGCCAGAAAGAAGCGCTGGGCCTGGGACATGCGGTTCTGATGGCACGCGAGCTGGTCGGCAACGAGCCTTTTGCTGTTCTACTTGCGGACGACGTCATCGACGCCGACAAGCCATGCCTGAAGCAGATGATGGAGGTCTTTGAAGAATCGCAGTGCTCCATCGTAGCGACACAGGAAGTCAACGGCCCGGCCATCTCTTCCTACGGCGTGCTCGATGCGGAGCGAATCGACGGCAAGTACAACGGCCGCGCGTACAACGTGCGCAATCTGGTGGAAAAACCGAAGATGGAGGAAGCTCCGTCAAATCTAGCGATCATCGGACGCTATATCCTTACGCCCACCATCTTTGACACTCTGGAACGCACACCGCTCGGTGCGGGCGGGGAACTTCAACTCACTGACGGCTTG
>DATAEJ010000152.1:0-41234 GCA_036258095.1 Candidatus Angelobacter sp.
CGGTCCACTCTTTTTGCAGGCGCTGCATGTTCCCGCTCTCGTAGTGCTTCTTCGTGTACGGGCAGCCCTGGTTGTGCCATTCCAGCACCACGTACTTGCCTTTGTAATCGGAAAGCTTCTGCTGCTTGCCGTTACTATCCACCGCCATAAAGCCGGGGGCGGGATCGCCCGGTTTCACCGCGAGCGCCACGATCGTAAAGATAAGAACCGAGCTCAAGATGAAAAGAAGCTTACGCACGCTGTTCATCGTCCCTCCCAAAAAACTTCTATTTTAGCGCCGTTTTCGACAACACCGGAGCGTTCAACTCCCACGCCCCGCGCCCTTGAATCACAAGAATGCCCCGCAACGTACGCACCGGCTTCGTAAGCAGGTCAGACTTCTTGAGAGTGAGCCGGAAACCTCTGATCGTTCGCTCCACTCGCTGCTGAGCAGCATTATCAATCTGTCCTTCGTCGAGCGGGAAGAACTGGGCGTTACGAACACTTACTCCCATCCCGACCGTGAGAAGAAACTCATCTTTGCGCGATTGCGCACTGATCTTCCAGCTCGCTGGCGCAGGTTTGGGGACTTGCCGTTGTGTTGTAACAAAAGATGGCGCAGCGGCTGAGCTGCCTGCTGTTTTGGCGATTGGAATCTTCAGCGCAAGCTGGGTTTTCTCCGGAATGCAGACCTCACGGCAGACAAGCCATTTTGCATCGACTCGGATGTCTTCCGTTTTCGGTGCCGTTTGTCCCGCCGGCACCTTCACTGGAACCATCAGCAGCACATCGTCGTGATAGCCATAATCCGCCAGCGTGGGCGAACTCTGCATGCGTTCGGGGCGCGGCCACCGAATCTCACCCACGTTCCATCCCGCAGGCAGCTGCCAGCTGAAGCTTGGAGGTTGACCGGAGTCGCCGGGATTCAACCAGTAAATGTGCCATCCGGGCTCGAGTTTGATGTGAACTCCGAGGATCAGCTCTTTTCCTGGAACTGCGGCCGTCTCGCGAGAAAGCAATTCCACCTGCGCGTGTTTGCTGTTCTGTGCTCCGGCTGTGAGAAGTGCCGCAAGCAGGAAAGCCGCGAACGCGAATTGACTCCGGATTCCGCCCACAACATTAATCTTAGACGGATTCACGCAAGGCTGCGTAATTCGGGAACAGCTAGTCTGCGTGCGCCAGAAATGCGCCTGTCTCAACCCGGCCTGCGCGTTTGATCTGCACAAATATGTGGTAGTCGCCCGGATGTGCGAAGCCGTAAGGGAAGCTGACTTCGGGCGTCATCGTCTGGTGCGAAGGATGGTTCATCGTCGCCATGTCCGATGCAGCGGAGTTCGTGGTATCTCCGTTTTCGGCAAGGCTCACCGCCGCCATCGCAACCGAACCTGCAGGATGTACATGCGCGAACGTCTTGCCGTCATTACTCAGGAAGACGGCGTGGCCCGCCATTCCCATATACGGCTCAAGGTCCGCTGCAGGTTTTCCATCCTTATCTTCTATACGAAACCGGAACCACACCGGCCGGCCTGCCTTCAGCGGCGCGTCGTCGCGTTCCCAAACCATGCGATAGCCGTCTGCGAGCTGTGTCGCGCGATCTCCCGCATGCAGCACCGGCTCACCAGAGTCGTCGCCGGCAGGCGGCTTTGCGGCAATTGCGGGCAGGTCGATTTCGTTGACCTGAGTTTCCGGGAACCCGGTGTGGTGCACGATGTCGGCATAAATCAGGTAGTGTCCCGCCGGAATCGACGGAAGCTCTGCACTGAACTCGCCTGCGCCGTCCTGCGTCGGGTGCAGGTGCCAGAAGCTTTTCATATCGGGCGTGCTCACCAGAAACAGGTGCATCAGATGGCCGTGATCAGGGACCAGATCATCAACCGTCAAACGATCTGGCGAGCGAAACACATAGCGGTTGCGCTCTTCTTCATTAGGATTCGTGATCTGCAGTTGCAGTACGTTGCCTGACTTAAGTAGCGCTTCAACATGTGGGACTTTGTAGTTCAGACGGGCATTCGCCGCAGCCTCGGCCTTCCACCACTGATTTCCAAACAGAATCACGGCAACCAGAATCACGGCGGCAATTGCCTCGCGCACGCGGCCGCGCTTTGTTTGCTGCGGATCAGGCTCAGCACCGGGTTCAAGGTCAGCCTCTCGCGTTGCTGCGCCGGCCATACTGATAAATCCGATGACCAGCACCAGTCCCAAAACGGCAAGAATTCCGCCCAACGCGGACTGCATCGTCACCGAATTGCGCGAAACTGCAGGCAGTGGCACTGAGAGCTCGCCTTTCCCTCGCTCACCTTCGGCCTGCACCTGTACTTTCCAGGAGCCTCGCGTCATGATCCAGAGTTTTCCGGCAAAGAGCTGCGGATCGTCTTGCGAACGCTGGGCTGTATCGGCAGCCGGAGCGAGCTTTGATGCTTCGCCTAGCATCCGCAGCGGCACAACCTGAACGCCACTGAGGTCTTTGTCCGCCGAACGAATCTCGATCGTCGCCACGCCCGGTACCACCGCCGGCGGCCGGATGGTGACAAGAAGGTGGTAAGGTCCGGCATTGCCGTCGAAATAAACGTCAGGACTGTTCACATGCGCCCAGAGCGTCAGCGGCAGCAGGAGCGTGATGGCTAAAAGGATTCGTCGCATGGATTCAGCCTGTCATGAATTATCGTCGACTTCAGCGGACCGCCGGTCTATTTCAACTTCTCGAAGTTTTGCATTTCTTCCGATTACGGCGATTCCGCGCGATTCCGGCGATTATCGCTTAAGTCTGCTCAGCCATCCCCCCAACACGATCCCGAGCCACATGAAGAACGCGCTTGATAGCAGAGCAAGTCCCATGTTGGTCCAGAACTGCATTGCCGATTTGTCAGTCTCCATGAATACGTAGCGGACCGAATGCGATTCCGGGCTGGCGAAATAAGGATAGTTCGCCGGATTGAAAAACCAGTTCCGCGCTGCGGGCGACATAAGAAAGCTTGCAAACGGCCACTGAATTACAACCAGCAGCACCAGATAGACTCCTCCCGCAAACGCCGCCTGCGCCCATGGTGAAGTCTTGCTGACTTTCGGCAGTGTCAGGTCGAGCACAATGGCAGGGACAATCAGCAGGATCGGAAAGGGCAGAGGCACCATGTGCGTGATCGGCTGGTAAACCGGGCCCAGCTTCGGAGTCGCGGGAAAAAGCGGAAGGATCCAGAGCATCAGCAGCACAAATGCGGTATACACGCCGGCAATAATCGTCCGCGCCCAGTGATGCCCCATCGCGCGCGCCAGCCCTTCAATGATCAGCGGCGTTCCAATACTCAGCGCCACGTAGGCGCTGCTACTGTGCAGAAAAATCTTCTGCGTGTACTCCAGCTTCAGGACCATGCTGTTGAGCAGCGCAAACCCGGCGAGCAATCCCACAATCCACTGCAACTGCCGGTATGCTTCGCCTTCAGCCCGGTTCATCTCCGAGATCGTCAGCAGCAGGCCGCCCCAGATGATTCCGGCGATGCCAACTGCAAGAACAGTATGCGGCGGGCTCAGGATTTTTACGTCGAGCCCGTACGCCTCATGCCACCAGTTGTCGAAGGGCGCCGACGTCACCATGGCGATTCCGCCCCATGCGGCAAGAAACGCACCCAGCGGCCCGCGGAAACCCAGCACGTTCACCGACACGGCCCGTAGGCTGGAATTTTTGTTGAAGGTCGCGCCCAGGATCGTGAAGGCACAAACGGCAGCGGTCAGCACTCCGCCGAACTGGATCAGCAGGTGCGCCGGAGTCCAGAAAGTGTCGCGGCCAATGCTCTCATGCCAGGAGATATCCCAGTACAGGCCAGTGGCAATCGAGATGGACGCTGCCAGGCAGGCCCAGACCGTCCAGGGGACCACGCGCGTGATCGCCAACTCCCGCGGGATCGCGATAGGAGCAGAAATGGCCCCAGCCTTGGTGTTCATTCAGCCTTCCATAACGCTCTAGATCAGAAGCTCAGAAGATCAGAAGATCAGAAGCTCATACAGAATACACTGAATGGCCGTTCACTTTCTGCTTGTCGCCCATTGCGGACGACACGGCCCCTCCGATCGGCCGAATCGGAGCGTTCAAGCCCTTCATCAGCCGCTCAAATTCATTCAGGTTGAGTGACTGCGCACCATCAGACAGCGCACGCTCCGGGCAGGGATGAACTTCAATGATCAGGCCATCGGCGCCAATGGCCAGTGCGGCCCGGCTTGCCGGCGCGATCAGATCGCGACGTCCGGTTCCATGGGATGGATCGGCAATCACCGGAAGATGCGAGAGCTCGCGGACCAATGCGACCGCGGCCAGATCAAGAGTGTTGCGTGTCATCTCGGTTTCAAAGGACTTGATGCCGCGCTCGCACAGCACCACATCCTGGTTTCCACCCGCGAGCAGATATTCCGCCGCCAGCAGCCATTCCTTTACGGTGGCAGAAGGACCACGCTTCAGCAGCACCGGCTTCTTTGCCTTCGCCAGTTGGCGCAGCAGGTCATAGTTTTGCATGTTGCGCGCCCCAACCTGCAGCATGTCAGCATGTTCGCTGATCAGTTCGATGTCCGCCGTGCTCATCACTTCAGTGACCACGGGCATACCCAGCTCTTTGCGAACTTGCCGAAGCAACTTGAGCGCCTCAATGCCCAGGCCTTGGAAGTCATAGGGCGATGTGCGTGGCTTGTAAGCACCGCCCCGCAGGATTGATGCGCCTGCCGCTTTCACCGCTTGCGCCGTCGTGAACAGCTGCTCACGCGATTCCACAGAGCACGGCCCGGCCATCACCACGGCTTCTTCGCCGCCAATGCATACGTCGCCCACCATCACGCGGGTGCGCTCGCCTCGCGTCTGCCGGCTCACCAGCTTGAACGGATGCGCAATCGGCACCACGGAATCCACCCCGGGCGCTGCGGCCAGCGCTTCCAGCGCCGTGCGCACACCGCCTGACCCCACCGCGGCTACAATCGCCCGCTCGGTTCCTCGCGTCACGTGCGGCTGGAACCCGCACTCCTTCACGCGATCGATGATGTGTTGCAGCTGCTCTTCGCTATATCCGGGCGCCATGTTGATGACCATGGAAATACTCCTTCATTGCATGCAATTGGCCATTAGCAAATAGAAATTCGCCAAGAACGGTGCTGGTGACTCGTCCTTCGTGCTTTGCGTTTGCATCTTCTTAAAACTGCGGGCAATTGCCCGCTTACATCCTTCTATTTTTTGTTGCGCTCTGGCTAATTACTAATTGCTATTTGCGAATTACTATTTCTCACTCAGTTGCTGCATCTTCTTCGTGCCGAGCCTGCGTGTCTCATGGATAATGCTCTCGAAGATCGCGATCACGCTTGTCGCCTCAAGCGGTCCATGATTCTGTGCCGCGATTTTTGCCAGCACCTGCGTTTCGCGGGCAGGATCATACGCGGGAAGTCCTGACGCCACTTTCACGGCTGCAATCTCGCAGGCGACCGCAGCGCGCTGGTTCAGCAGGCGCAGCAGTTCAGCGTCGAGTTGATCAATGTGCCTGCGCCATCGCGCGAGTGAATCATTGCCGCCAGCCGCAGGTTCAGTAACCGCCTGCGCCGCTACGGGTCTTGCTGCCACGGGTTCGCTCATAAAAGAGCTCCTAAAGCAAAAACCGCGACCCCTCTGGGGAGTCGCGGCTTGCGGTAACTTATGATGCCTGAGATTACTTACGCATGATCAGCACACCATCCGCTTCGCCGCCACTCCCGAAGGAATAGCGGTAACTAAACGCGAAGCTAAATCGATTGGCGTGCATGCTGAATGGCATGGTAGCCCGGCTTCTCCAGCAGAGTCAAGGAAGTTAGAAAGATTAATGACCGTAATACGCGGCAGACCATTGCAGGGGAAGCCCTTAAATAAAGCAAGGATAAAGGCCACACCCGTCAGGCACCATTTATCCACAATGGCTGCGTTCAGGTATATTGGTGCGCGCCAAATCCACGCAGGAAAGGATATCTTCATGATCCGTACCCTGTTTCTCTGCCTCGCCCTGCTGCAGATCTCTCCCACCACAAAGATGCAGCCCGTGATTGACAACGAGCGCGTCAAGGTCTGGGACGTGACCGGCGCCGATCCACAGCCGCTCGACACCGTTGTAGTCTCGATGAACGGAAACGTCTCCTGGTCACCGAAAGGCTCCACTCCGAAACTCGACGGCCGCTCCGCGGTGATCAACCTGAAAGACCACGCGGTGGCGCCGCTCGAAAACAAGAGCGGCTATCCTCTCGGGTTCCCGCGGCCCGGGGCAAAGAAACTCTTGGAGAACGATCGGGTCATCATATGGGACTATACCTGGATTCCCGACGTGCCTACGCCCATGCACTTCCACGATAAAGATGTTGTCGCGGTGTTCCTGGAAGACGGCGACCTCAAATCCACCACGCCCGACGGCAAGTCGAGTGTCACCGAGTACAAGGCGCCGACAATCAAGTTCAACGCCCGTGACCGTACGCATGCGGAGACTTTGGTGAAAGGCAAACAGCGCGCCATCATTACCGAACTGAAATAGCCTGAACGGGCCGGGCCCCTCAGGCGTTTTCCGGCCTTCATTGGCAAGGCGCTCACGCCTATGCGACACTGAACTGGTTGGGGCCTGTAGCTCAACGGTTAGAGCAGCAGACTCATAATCTGTTGGTTGTAGGTTCGAATCCTACCGGGCCCACCAACTCCATTCTGTCGCTTCGCTCCAAACCGCTGAAGCGTGTTCTGCCCAGAAGAGCGTTTTATGCTCCTGCAGCAACCGGCTCGGCTCGCAAGCCGGCCTCGACGCATGATCTTTTCCGGGTACAGTTTACCCGGCTCAGGATTCCAGCTCGCGCTTCAGATGCTGCGAAAGGGCTCCCTTGATCGACAACTATTCCACCACTACAGACTTAGAGAGGTGGCGTGGGCGGTCAACATCGCGTCCGCAACGTACGGCAATGTGATATGCCAGCAGCTGCAACGGGATCACTTCGACAATCGGCTGCAGCAGAACCGGAACGTCAGGTACACGAATCACCTCCGGCGTGACATTTTCGATCTCATGGTCGCCCTCCGTCACCACGGATATTACCGGGATTCCCCTCTCCACGAATTCGCGAATATTCGAGACCGTCCGGCTGTACCTTAAGACGGAATCCTTGTCACGTCCGTCTTGTGTCGCGAGAACCACAATCGGTAGATGCTCATTCACCAGCGCCGTGGGGCCGTGTTTGAGTTCGCCCGTAGGATAGCCCTCGGCGTGGATGTACGAAACTTCTTTGAGCTTCAGCGCTCCTTCCAGCGCGATCGGGTAATCGATGTCGCGACCCAGAAAGATGAAGTCTTTCGAGCGGTAGAGCTGTTCAGCGTACCTGCTGCAGAGCTCATCAGCCTTGAGTGCATCCTCCATCCGCTCCGGCAGCTTGCGCAACGCGCTCAAGGCCGTCTGCACGGAGTCATTCAAGGTTCCCCGAATCTGTGCAAAGTACGCGGCCAGCAGGAACAACGCCGTCAGCTGCGTGGTAAAGCTTTTGGTAGCCGCGATAGCAATCTCGTCGCCGGCGTGGGTCAGAAACGTGGCGTCGGCAAGCTGCGTCAGTGGGGTCTCGGGTACATTGCAGATGGCCAGCGATCGCGCACGCTTGCGCCTCGCCACCTGCAATGCCGCAAGAGTATCAATGGTGGTGCCAGACTGGGACAAGAACACCGTCAGCTCTTGCTCTGCAACCAGAGGATCGCGATAGCAATACTGGCTGGCGAAATCGACCTCAACCTGGACCCCGGCCATCCGCTCCAGCATGAATTCGCCGACGAGACCTGCATGCCGGCTCGATCCGCTGGCGGTAATCGTGATTTTTGAAAAGGAGCGAATCTGCTCTGGCGTGAATGGGAGCTGCGGCAGCCGGACATGTCCGGCATCGTCCAGGTGATCTTTAAGGACCCGGCGGACCGCATCAGGCTGCTCGTAAATTTCCTTCAGCATGAAATGGGGAAAGCCATTCATCGATTTGGATTGGCTTTTGCTCATGCTCATCACCAACAGATCTTCCGCAGGTCACACGGGTTGAAAACGCGGGGGTTGCTGATTGCAACGGGGCTCGCAGGGGCCACCCCGATGCGTGGAACGATTGCCCCGTCACATTGCGCTTGCGTTGATTCGGGGAAAGTCGCCTTCGATCATGGCCGGGCCACTGCGGGTGAGCAATGACCCAGCCTTGATCGGTTTTTCGACAGGACGAACCCGGGCCGCTAGAACGCGAGTTTCAATCCAAACTGCACCTGGCGACCGGGATTGGATGAGGTGATCAGACCAAATGTCGATCCCTGGCTTGTGTTGGGCGCCCCGAAGATCGGCGTGTTGGTCAGGTTAATGAACTGGGTCATGAACTGGAAGTTCGTTCTCTCGGAAATCTGGAACGCCTTCACAATGCTCAGGTCGGAAGTGGCCATCCCCGGTCCGCGGAACGAGCCTGCACCGCAAGTGCCAAAGGTGCCCGGCGCTGCCGGCGTGACCGCCAACGGGTTCAGGGACTGTATACCGATGATCCCGCCCGTGGTGTTGGGGTCAGTAAGCGCGCCGCTACCCGACTGCGAGACGCCCGCCACGCAGTTTGGACGGGGTGAAGCACTTCCTGTTCCTGAGTTGTCCGGGCCATGCGGATAGAGCGCGAAGCCGGTGTGCATCGTGAAGTTCGAAGCGATGCTCCAGCCCCCGATGATCGCATTGGCAATGCCTTCCGCACCGCTACCGAACATACGCCCCTTGCCGAACGGCAAGTCATACGTGAGATAGCCGTTGAAAAGGCTGGCTACGTCGGAGATACAACGCCCGTAGTCGCCCTTCGCGTTGTAGGCGTCCTGGAAGAAGAAGCCGAAGCCTGTCTGGCTAACCGCACCGGGCAGCTGCTCTTCGTCGCCGAATGGCCCGAAGTAACCCAGGCTGTTGGTCATGCACTTGGACCAGGTGTAATTCGCCTGGAATTGCACTCCCTGCCACGCCCGCTGCGCCACAGTCACCTGCAACGCGTTGTAGCGCTGGATGCCGCTCGAATCATTGAAGCGTATCGTCGGCGAATTGCCGGCTCCGCAACAGTTGATCAGCGCCTGAGCAAATGGCCCAGGCGATGTTGTTCCATTCGGATTCAACTGGAGCTGATTGAAAATGAAGATGTCCGACATGTGATCAATCTTGTTGCCCACATAGCCAACCGAAACGGATGTCCGGCTACCCAGCTGCCGCTGGATGGTCAGGTTCCACTGCTGGTCCATCGCGGGCCGCAAATCGGGGTTGGTGAGGTGTAGCGTAGCGCCTTGCAGGCACGCTGGTGAGAGTGCCTGCAGCGAGGCCACTGTACAGGCCGAGGCCGGGAATCCAGCAAACCCTTGACTCAATGTGCTGCTGGGCAGCGCCTGCGAAGGCTGATTGATAACTTCGTGCGCCTGCACAAACGGAGGATTCTGATACGGCAGGTTATTCACGCCGTTGGCTTCCATGAAGCTGGAAATGCCATAAGCGGCGCGTACGACTGTATTTCTGGCCCAGAATGCGTCCGATTTCGGCTGCCATGCCATGCCTATACGCGGCTGGAAGTTTCCAATTCCGTTGTAAGTGTTGTAGCCGAAACCAATTTTCGGCTGCCCTGTAATCAAGTCGAAATTCACGTCCTGCCCGTTGTTTGTAGCGCGCGCGGTTATGAGTTCCCAGCGCATGCCAAGGTTCAGCGTCAGGTTGTCCCTGAACCGCCAGTTATCCTGGGCAAAGCCGCTGAACAGGCTGTTGCGGAGATACTTGTTTCCTCCGCCACCGTTGCCCTGCTGCACGTCCTGTGGCAGACCCAGCATGAAGTCAGCCACCGCACTCCCGCTTGAGGTCCCGCCATTGCCCGTAAACTGGCCGTTGAAGAGGAACTGGCCGGCCAACCCCGCGTTGCCTGGATAGAGATCATTCATGATGTAGTGAAATGCCTGGAAGCCTCCATGAACCACGTGGCGTCCATGGGTCCAGGTGGCTGTGTCTTCAAACTGCCACGTGGTGTCATGGAATGACTGCACCAGGTCGTTGTTGCCGATGGTTCCCGGGAGCACTCCTGAGCCGCTGAACACGATACCGGGCAGAAAATCCGAGGTCACGCCCGCTATACCAAACACCGACGGAAGATTTTGTCCGGTGGGATTCGAGAAGCCCTCGGTAACGGGGAAGTACTGCACGCCGATGCGGGCGTCATTCAATAACGTCGCGGAAAAAGTATGGGTCTCATCCACTACCAGGTTCTTCAACGGGAAGGTACGGTCTGAGTCGCCCAGTAGTTGCAGGCTGTTGCCGGATGGCGCGGTGATGAACTGCTGTGACCATCGGCCCATCAATCGGTCTTTCTCTGAAGGCACATAGTCGATCTTAAGATCGCCCTGGTAGGAGTTGGTTTTGAATTGATTAATGTTGTTTGCAATCGCACCACCTGGATAGAACGGCGACGTTACGATCGCGCGTGCTGCAGCGTTCAGACTTCCCAGAGGAATCTGGTTGTTGGCGAAAGGAGTCCGACCGGCAACCGTCGGGCTCGACGCTGGATTGAACAACTGGTGGGCCGGGTTATTGCAGATGCCTCCCGTAAAACCTTCCGGGCACAAACCGGAAAAATCTCCGAGTCTCTGCCCATCGGGCACAAGGCTTACCTGACGCACTGTCGAGGGCTGCGAAAAGAGCGACTCTGCGTAGTCAGCGAAGAAGAAAAGTTTGTTCTGAAGGATCGGCCCGCCGAAAGTAAAGCCGAAATTGTCGTAGTGCAGAGCCGGCCGGGGAGCAATTTGATTCCCGGCTGCGTCTCTACCGCAAATGAATCCCGACCCGTTGGGGAGGCAAGCGGTGTTGTTCTGCCAGCTATTCGCGTTCAAGCCACCACGCCGGAGATAATCGAAAAGCGAACCGTGGTAGTCGTTGGTACCCGACTTGATGCTGACGTTCACTACGCCGCCGAGGTAATTGCCGAAATCGGCGGGAGCACTCCCCGTGATGAGGTTAAATTCCTGGACCGCCTCGGGAGAGGGGACATAACCTACGTCGTTGTTGTCCGGCTGGTTGTTGTCCATTCCGTCCAGCAGAAAGTTATTCTCCTGCTCGCGCGCACCGTTCACATAAGGACGGCCAGTGCCGAAACTGTTCTGGGCTGCCTGGAACCCGAACAGATTGGGAGTGATGACTCCGGCGTGCGTTATCAGCGTCAACTGGTTGGTGTTGTGGGTCGAAAGTGGAAGGGCCTCAATGGTTCTGCCTTCCAGAACGCTGCCGACCAGGCTCGTCTCAGTTTGCAGCAGAGGCGCAGCCGCAGAGACTTCAACTGTTTCTGTGCCTAACCCTACTTTCATTTCGAAATTCAAGCGCACTGTCTGATTCAGGGTGAGCGTAAAAACAGGGTTCTCGGCCACCCGGAACCCCTTGGCTTCGGCCTTTACGTCATACCTGCCCGCCGGAACGGCGGGGATGGTGAAAGAGCCGGTCTCATTGCTGGTGGCGGTACGAATGGTTCCTCGATCGAGATCTTTCGCGGTTACCGTAGCTCCCTGCACCGCAGCGCCGGTCGGATCCACCACAGTGCCCACAATCGATCCGGTTACTTCCTGGGCTGAGACCGGAGCGCCGGGAATGAGCACAGAAACCAGTACCAGAATCGAAAGGGCGCTCACGGTAAGCACCCTGTAGAAGTTGCTTCGTCCAAGACCTGCTGTCGGCAGGTAGCAGTTGGAATGGAGCCCCGATTGCGAAATGCCGAAACGCACCATACGATCCTCCAAAACAGTGCAGGTGTGACGACCACATCCCAGAGCACTGACCGACTTTTATTGAACATGTTGTCTGTTTATTGAAACGATTTCATAAACACGACCGGAAATGTTGTCAAAGGCCCTCCGGCATGTCAAGGGAAATGTTTCGGGCTGCTTTTAGTCACGAAGGAAAAGTGATAGACGGCTGGCGGGACAATCCTTGGGCTTGCCTATACCGCCAATGAACGGCGGCGATCGGCCTGCAGAATCATCGGCAACCGGGCCGCGCCTATGAGTCCGGCCCGATCTTCCAGTTCGGCAGGTCTTACTTCGGTGGAGCGATGGGCTGTTCTCTGTTCCTCACCTGCGCGGAACACGATGGAACGCTCCCTCAATTGCTCGAACATCGCAGGCGAGAACTGATCCCAGGCTCGGGACACACCGCCTCCGATGACGTACATGGGCAGGTTGAATGCATTGATCAGGTTGGCCAAGGCAAGGCCCAGCGCCGCGCCCACGCTCTCAAAAATACCTTTTGCCACCGGATCGCCGCCCTGTGCGCACGCGTGCACCGTCCGGGCACTTAAGGACGAGTCCTGCCGTCGAGCGGCGGAAATGCATACTGACTTTCCGGCTGCCGCTGCTTCGAGCGCGGAACGCCGAATAGCTGTAGCGGACGCATATTGCTCGAGGCAGCCATGATTTCCGCAAGCACAAGGCCTTCCATCCGGGATCACCGTCATGTGCCCCAGCTCGCCGGCCATTCCAAGTACGCCGTGCCACGGCTTCCCATTCACCACAAAGCCGCCTCCAACGCCGGTCCCGAGAGTAATCATGCAAAGATCCTGGACGTTTCTGCCGGCGCCCATCCATTTTTCGCCAAGCGCGGCACAGTTGGCATCATTTTCCAGAATCACCGCGGTCCCAAGCCGCGATTCAAGGTCTTCACGCGCTGCATAACCTTCCCAGCCGGGTAAATTCGCGGCTGAGTGCAGGGTACCCTTTTCCAGGTCGATGATTCCGGGGATTCCGATTCCTATGCCAATAAAGTCATAGGTCGAACAGTATTTGCGAATAAGGAACCGTGCTTGCTGGGCCAGCTCCGCGATGATGGTTTCGCGGCCCCGGCTCACTTCGCTCAGGGCAGAAACAACTTCGAGCTGCGCCCCGGTCTCTTCAATTGCCGCGACGCGCAGGTTGGTACCGCCAAGGTCAACGCCGATGGAGAACGCCGGAATTGGCCACCTCCGCCGAGAGACGCCATTATAACGAATCGTTTCAATAAAACAAGCTAAGAAATCCTGGCCGGGATTCACAAACTTTTAGTGAACATATACAGGAGAACGGTGCGACAATAAGGAAACTCTTCCGGTGACCTTGTCCAGACAACCAACTGAACGGAGAAGACATGAAGGGGCCGAGATCGAGGAAGGAATCCGTAACCATCCGAGACGTTGCCAGAGAGAGCGGCTTTGCTGCAAGTACGGTTTCGATTGTTCTCAATAACGCTCCGCTGGCCCGCTATATTCCTCCTACGACCAAGGCTCGCATCCAGAGGACTGCGAAAACCCTCGGCTATCATCCCAATATTTTTGCCAAGTCGCTGCGCAGCAAACGGAACCATACGGTCGGCGTTATCTTATTCGACATTACGGATCCATACTGCACGCTGATTCTGCGCGGAATTGAGAAATCGCTCTATCAGGAATCCTATCTCTCCATTCTGGCCGACGCTCATAATGAGCATGCCCGTTTTGAAAGATATCTGGAAATGATGCTGGAGAGAAGGGTGGAAGGCCTGCTGGTTCTTGCCAACTGGCTCTATCTGGATATCAATGTGCTCGCCGATTTGGAACGCGGCAAGGTGCCCACTGTCATTATCGGCCGCGAACTGGAGTCGAATGCAACCAGTTCTGTCACGGTAGATGATGAGGGTGGAGCATACGCCGCCATCGCGCACCTGTATTCCCTGGGACATAGGAAAATAGCATTTATACGTGGTCCCCGGGCGCTCTCCAGCAGCAAGGCGCGCTGGCGAGGCGTGCAGCGCTTCGCGCGAGACACTCGCCTGGACATTGATCCAAAACTCGTCATTGACTTGCCCGACCAGGGCAACCCCAACGCCGGAGTCGACGATGCGTCCCGGATAACCGAAGAGCTTCTGAAGCAAAAAAGAACCTTCACAGCTCTCATGGCTTACGATGACATGACTGCCTTCGGCGCCCTTCGCGGCCTCGCCAAAGCCGGTATCAAGGTCCCCCAGGAGTGCTCCGTGATAGGTTTCGACGACGTAAACCCCTCTCATCTGTTTGTGCCGGCACTGACGACGGTGCGGCAGCCAATGGAAGCCATGGGAGCGAGCGCGGTCAGCATTTTACTTCAGGGGATCAGCTCAGTAGCGGACAATCGGAGCCCTGTCGCGGTCCATCGCAAGCTTCCCGCCGAACTGGTTGTTCGCGAATCAACTGAGGTGATAACGCGATAACCAGGCGTCTTTCACTTGTTCCCGATGCTCGATTCTTTCCTGCGCCAGGACTTTCTTTGTGAGCGGCTGCCCGGATCAGAACGAGCGGGGGATTCTCACCGGTAGTTGACCGCGGAATGAGATTCGTCCAAAAAGCGCATCGGCCAATGCTTCCGTCGCCGGAGGAAGAATGCTGTACGTGCAGAGGTATGTAGGCGCCACGGGATAGGCGGCAAGATCGTAAGGCATGCGCAAAGCCACCGCAACCACCTTCTTTCCCTTCCTGAGCAGCGTATTGATTAATTCTGCCTGGCCGCGATGAGTGGTTGCGTCGATCGTTCCAAGAATTATCAGCTCGTAATTTGCCAGCGTCTGGACGATTTCCCGAACCTCCGCCGCTTTTGGGTCCATCGGAATCGAGAATTCATCACAGTGCTGGTGATAGCGGCGTACGTTAGCCGCCAATGCTGGCTGCACGTATGAGGACGTGTCCGCTGGCGTAAGGTCCTCCGGGCGAGGAAGTACAACCGCGATTCTCGCCTCTGCTGCCATCCGCAGCGGCAATTGGCCTGCCGTATCGCGTACGAGAGTAATGGAGCGCTCTGCCACCTCGCGCGCAAGCTTGAGGTGCTCCTCGCAGCCGATCGTATCCAAGGGAGCTTTCGATTTTTGCGAAATCCATCTTTTCAGTGCCATCACCCGCCGTGCAGAGGCTTGGATCTCATCCCGGGAGAGGAGCCCGCGGCGCGCCGCCTGTACAACGTTCGTATACGCAGGTTCCACGCGCGAGAGATCATGATTGAACAAAAGCAGATCGTTACCGGCCGCAATCGCGGCGAGTACTTCTGACACGTAGCCTGAGCCCTGGTCCAGTGCATGCATGTCCAGGGCATCAGAGACAATTGCGCCTTTGAAACGGAACTTCTGTCGCAGCAAGCCGCGTAGGATTTGTGGCGACAGCGTGGCTGGCAAATCATCAGCGCCACCATTCAAAGCTGGGACGGTAATGTGGGCCGTCATGATGAGACGTGCATTCGCATTCACAGCCGCGCGAAAAGGAACCAGCTCAAGCGAGTGGAGTCGTCGCGCCGAATGCTTTAGAAGCGGAGCGCCGCGATGTGAATCGCTGGAAGTGTCACCGTGCCCGGGAAAATGCTTGGCTGTAGCTGCCACGCCGCAGCTCTGGATGCCGCGGATCATCGCGGCACTCAGGGATGCTACCAACTCAGGATCGTCGCCAAACGAACGGGTTCCGATCACCGGGTTTCGCGGATTGTTGTTAACGTCGCAAACGGGAGCGAAGTCGACGTTGATTCCAACCGCGAAAAGTTCCGCAGCCAGTGCCTTCCCAACCCGGTAAGCCAGATTCTCGGATCGCGTCGCTCCCAGGGCCATGTTGCCGCAGAAGCAAGTGCCTTGGCCCATCGCCATCAGTTGCCCCCCTTCCTGGTCAGCGGCGATGAGTAGCGGAGGCTGGCCGGCCTTTTTTGCTGCCATTTGCAATGTACAAGTCAACTGTTGCAAATCGGACAAAGTTCCCATGTTCTTGTGACGAAAGAGGACTACACCACCTATGAGTCCCCGACGAAGCAGGTCGCAAAAGTTCGCTGGCGGCGCACTTGTGCCCACGAAGCTAACCAGGAACATTTGTCCAGCAGCGGCTTCCAGCGTTAAAGGCATATCGTGTTAAACGAATACTCTCTTTCGAGCGCACCTAGTGTGCTTCGGAGAACAAAGATTGAGCTCATGCTTCCGCCTGTCTTGCTAACTCTTCGCGGGCCGCAGCACCGATTGGGATAAAGCGAGCCATGAGCAGAGCGGGAACCGCGGCAATCAGTACCCCGATAAAAAATTTCCTGTAACCCAGCCACTTTGCGACATACCCGCTAATTGCTCCCGGCACAATCAGGCCCAGGTTCATCAATGAGTTCCCAAATGCGTAGTGGGCCGCCTGATACTTGCCTGGCGCGATTTCCTGCATCATAACCAGAATTACGCCCACAGAGCCAAAGCCGTAGCCAAACATTTCGATACATAATGCGGCTGTGATCACTGAGGGATTCGCGGGCAGAGCCGTGCTCAGGTAAACGTACGCAGCGTTGGGCAGGTTCATGATGATGATCAGAGGAATGATGGCCCGCTTCAGGCCCAGCCATGACGTGAAATAGCCGCCAAGAATAGTGCCGGCGATGAACGCGGCGGTACCAAAGGTCCCATAGATGGTGCCGAATTGCGCCGTGGTCAAACCGAGGCCGTGATCCACCCGCGCGGATTTCAAGAAAAGAGGGCCCATCTTTACCAGCTGGCCTTCACCGGCGCGATACAAAAAGATGAAAATCAGCAAAAGAATGATGTTGGGTTTCTTAAAGAACTGAACGATCACATCCCAGTACGTTCTGGCAACTTCCTTCGCATCGCGTACATGACGATCTGCACCGCCGCTGGGCAGCATTCGCGAGTGATACAGTCCGAGCAGCACCATGCAGAAACCTATGCCGCCGAAGATGATCATCCACGCGCGCAGGACGGGCATGCGCTCCTCCATCCTCCCAGCAGCAATGATGAGGCCGCCCTGAGCTAGAAAGCGGGCGACATTAAAGAACCCTCCCAGCCAGCCGGCGTAAGCTGACTGTTGTTTGCTGTTCAGGCTCGCAATGTAAAGTCCGTCCGCAACAATGTCGTGGGAGGAAGAACACATACCTACGATTGCAAACAGCGCAACGGAGTAGCGAAAGTAGCCGGGCAGGGGGAGAGATAAAGCGAGCAATCCCAGGCTGAGACCGGCGATCATCTCAAAACAGATCACGAAGAACTTCCTGGTTTTGTACATCTCCAGGAAGGGGCTCCACAGCGGTTTCAGGGACCAAGGGAGACCGAGCAGGCTGGTGGTAAGCGCAATCACTTCATTGCTTACGCCGATGCGCTGGTAAAAGATAAGTGCTATGAGGCCTACGGTGTAAAACGGCAATCCTTCAGCAAAGTAAAGCGTGGGCACCCACATTGCAGGTGAACGTTGTGGTATCGCACCATCGCGGCTGGTCACGGTACGCCTCCGCCAAAATTCGAAAGTACGATACACTCTTTGATGAAACGATTCAATAAAGTCCAACGGCAGCGTTGTTTTCGAGATTGGAATAGGGCAACGTCTGAATCCAAGAACGGGACCGCATGAAAACCACCATCACCGCCGGCTGCCTTTTTACGCCGCTGGAGCGAATTGAATCTCCGCTGGTGACCGTTGAGGACGGTCACATTACCGACGTGCAGCCAAGAAATGCCGCTGACGTTCCCAGCGGCAAGCATCTCGATTTTCCGGATCTCATCCTGGCCCCCGGTTTCATTGATATTCACATACACGGCGGAGCCGGTCATGACGTTATGGAAGCCGATGACAGGGCACTCCAGCAGATCGAACTTCAATTAGTAAAGCACGGAGTAACAGCCTATCTGCCGACGACCGTTACAGCCGGCCACTCCACCACGGTGGCTGCTCTGGAGGCTCTCGGCAAAGCAATCGCAGCACCCAGGGCTGACCACCGGCGCGCAGTTCCCGTCGGCATACATCTTGAAGGCCCGTTCATCAGTCACGCCAAACGCGGAGTCCACCCTCCCGCCGACCTCCTGAAGCCTTCTCCGCCAGAGCTGGACCGCTTCTGGCAGGCGTCTGGGGGAACGATTCGCATGATGACCATCGCTCCCGAATTGCCGGGCGCACTCGAGACAATAGAGCGTGCCAGAAGGCTGGGCGTGCACTCCAGTCTGGGACATTCAAATGCCACTTATGCAGAGACAAAGGCAGGAATTGCTGCAGGCGCGGATCACGCAACACATACATTCAACGCCATGCGTGCACTGGACCATCGCGATCCGGGCATTCTGGGCGCATTGCTCGAGGACGAGACAATCAGCGCGGACATCATTGCCGATGGCATTCACGTACACCCAAGCGTGCTGGCCCTCTTCCTGCGCGCCAAGGGAACAGAACGCGCGATCCTCATCACCGACGCGATCAGCGCCACGGGCATGCCCGACGGCCTGCATAAACTTGGGGATATTGAAGTGGAAGTAAAAGAAGGTCGCTGTGAATACCAGGGCAAACTGGCGGGTAGCGTACTAACCATGGACCGTGCGGTGCGGAATGTAACCGATTTTGCCGGATGGCACCTGCAACAGGCGGTACAACTGGCTACGCTGAATCCCGCGAAGCTGTTGTCGATTTCGCATGAGCGAGGGTTGTTGGCGCCGGGAAGACGTGCTGACCTTGTTGCCCTGACGCCCGAAGGTAAAGTGATCCACACAATCATCGGCGGCGAAATGTCCTGTTAATTGCTCGGGAAAGTGCTGAGCAAGCTGGTTTGCTGAAAATCAGTACGACTCTGCTTCGCGCGAAAAGGATGAAAGGGGTGTTGCGGTGATTGGTGATCGAGGAAGGTGCTACCTTGCTGCTTTCTTATCGATGATGACGCTTTCTCACTCCGTGTTGGCGAAGCAGAAGCCCCAGCAAAAAGTCGTGCTTGGCTACTTTACGGAAGGGGGTGCAGCCTCGGGAAAGTATCTTGTAAAGAACATTGTGACCAGCGGAGCCGCACCTTTGCTTACGCATGTGGCCTACGCTTTTGGAAAAGTAGAAGACAATCAGTGCCACATCGCGAACAGAGAATCAGCGCTCGAGCACGCATATGACGCGTCCACAAGCGTCAATGGCAGCGACGATCGGCCAGGGCCGAACCAGCTTCGTGGTACTTTCCACCAACTCCAGGAACTCAAGCAGCTCCACCCGAATCTGAAGCTCCTGATCTCGTTTGGCGGCTGGGGCCAATCACAGGGTTTTACCAGCGCGGCTGACCCAGATCACGTGCAGCAGTTTGTACGTTCCTGCGTGGACACGTTTATCGCAGGTCACTTTGCACCGGGAATCGAAGTGCCAGGAATCTTCGACGGGATCGATATCGATTGGGAGTATCCCGTTGAAGGCGGCGTGCATTCAGGCCGTCCCGAGGACAAGACGAATTTCACGAAGTTAGCCGCGGAATTTCGCCGGCAACTGGACGCCGTGCGTCCGGGACTGCTGCTCACGGCGGCGCTGCCGGCCGAGGAGGAGTATTACAAAAATTTTGAACTGGCAGAGATCAGCAAATCGCTGGACATGATCTCAATCATGGCTTATGACCTGCACTGGGATTCAGAACTGGTGACCAACCTGCATAGCGCTCTGTTTCATGACCGCTCTGACCCGTCCCGTCCTCCGCTCGACAAACGATATAGCGACTATGCGGTGCGCGGGTTTCTGAAGGCCGGCGTTCCGCCGGAAAAGATCATTCTGGGAGTTCCGTTCTACGGGAAAGGGTGGACGGGCGTGAAGGACACCAATGGCGGCCTCTACCAGTCGGCCACCGGGCCAGCCAAATCGCCGGGCAGCTATCGCGATTTGGCGGCGCTTCCTCCTTCAGCCAGGAGAAGATACCTGTCCAAAGCCGTCACCTGTACGGTGTGGAGTAACGGAAACTTCTGGAGCTATGATTGCCCGGAAGCTCTACGTAAGAAAGCAAAGTACGCGAGACAGCACCGTCTGGGAGGCGTGATGTTCTGGGAGCTCAGCCACGACAGTGCGCAGCTGGAGTTGTTACGCAGCCTGACGAGGTGAGTCGTCCTTTCGAACTGTCTCGACCCGGAGTACGGAGTTGAGGAGATGTTTATATTCTCGGACGCCGCCTCACGCGTTGCGCTGAACCCATTGGCGTCCCATGCCGGCGCCGCGAATGAATCCGCGAAGTATTGTGTCTCGTGAACGACCTTGCCGTGGGGAACTCCATAATGCTCACTGTGTATGCAGTTCGCTCCTCGTAAGTGATCGTGTATTCCGTAATCCAAAGATCTCCCCCAACCGAGAATCCGCTTTACGGTGAAGCCAGATGGATGGCCGGGATGGTGGCTTCGCAGCGCCTGCAAATTTTCTTGGCCCACAATGCGCTCGCCTGACTGCGGATAGTCACAAATGGCAGCGTCGTCGTAAATAGCATGCTCCGCGTTCAGATCGCCCGTTGCCGACGCTTGCCAGTGAATATTCAGGGCTTCACGTATTTGTTGCTCTTGCTTGGATCGCTCCAGGTCAGTTCGGTTTTCATGTTGATCGACCTCGCTAAATTAAACGCGGAAGCTGGTGTTCCAGGAGTTTCGCCAAGTCCTGTCTTGCTTGGATGGGCCCTCTCAGTCACCGTGTCTTCCGAAGAGCAGCGATCTAGAAATGCTCCATGGCGCGAAGCGCATCTCGGGGAGGCACTGTACAGCCAGCGCGTAACAGCAGACAATGTTCACTGTTGAGGTACACCAAGAGCTATGACTCGACGCGAATTTGTTTCAGGGATGGCGGCGCTCGGAAGCTCCGCATGTCTCGATGGAATTCCGCAGGGCCACACGACTCCCGCATTCCCGGCTGACCTCTCGCTGCCTCGCAAAGCCGACTTTGCAATTCCTGAAGGCGAGACTTACATCAATTGTGCATACGTGCATCCCATGCCGGTGGTAGGCCGCGAAGCGTTGCGCAGATACGCAGAATTGCGTTCGAGTCCTGTCCTCGCTACGCACTATGACCGGGACGTGAAAGCGGAATTCGCCGCCTTGATCAACGCGAAGCCGTCGGAGATCAGCTATGTCCCCAACACAAGCACAGGCGAGAACCTGGTGGTGAACGGGCTCGGGATTGTTGGAACTGATTCCAATGTCGTGACTGACGCGCTCCATTTTGACGGCGCTCTTCTCCATTTGGGCGAGCTCAAACGCCGCTCCGGGCTCGATGTCCGTATCGTGATGCCGCGCGATTGGCGGACCGATCTCGAGGACCTGGAACGCGTGATCGACCGGAAGACCAAACTTGTCGAAATCTCGCTGGTGGCCATGGCCAACGGATTTCAGCACGATCTCAAAGCCGTGTGCGATCTCGCGCACGCGCACGGGGCGTATGTTTATGCCGATATCGTGCAGGCAGCCGGCAACACTCCCATCGACGTGCGCGCCAGCGGGCTCGATTTTGCTGCCTGCGCGACCTTCAAGTGGCTCATGGGAGATTTTGGCCTTGGGTTCCTTTATGTGAAAGAGGAACTGCTCGATCGCGCTCTGAGACAGACGCAATACGGCTATTACCAGGCCGCGACGATACAGGCGCACTTCCTTCCCGGCGATGACCCCGCCCCAACCCCGGGAGGGCCGTATAGCTGGACGCTCAGCAACGATGCGACGGGGCGTTTCGAAGTAGGTACCTCAGGATCAGGAGCGCAGCACGTATTGGCGGAGACGCTGCCCTACATTCGGAGTATCGGCGTCGACAAAATTCAGGCGCATCGCCAACCGATGTTGAAAAAGCTGCGCGAGGAAATGCCACGGCTGGGATTCCCTTCGATTACACCGCCTGAATCAACTTCTGCCATTACGAGCTTCACAATGAAAGACCGGGCCAATGTGGTCGAGCGCCTAAAAAAGGCAAACGTCAATGTGAGAGTGGCAGAGGACTTCCTTCGCGTGTCTCCATCAGTGTTCAACGATATGCGCGATATCGACAAGCTGCTGGAGGCGCTGTCATAACGGCCTCACACCGCACGGCAGGGATGTCTTCGCGCGTGCGGAATTACCAACGGGCTCACTTCTTCACGATGGTGAGCGTCACCGAAGACGGGTACTCCTTTGAATGGTGGATGGCGGTATGTGCTACGACACCCTGGGTCTCGTCATAGTTGTTGCCGCCGGTGTTCAGGTTGCGATCGAAACGCGGAAAGTTACTGCCAGAAACCTCAACGCGAATCTGGTGGCCGGCCGCGAAATAGTTCGACGTGTTCATCGGCTGCAGCGTGACCTTGTAGACCTTCCCCTTTTCCAACCAGACTGGCGGCTTATCGTAGCCCTCGCGGTAACGCAGGCGCTGAATGGTTTCGTCGAGGTTGTAGGCCGGACCGTTTGGAGCCGCGTCAATCAACTTCACGGTCACATCCGTGTCTTTCACGTCGGATGAGACGTAGAGGGTGACTTCGATTGGTCCGCTGACCTCGATACCCTCTTTCAGCGGTTCCGAAGAAAAGACGAGAACGTCCGGGCGTTCCTCCATCTTCCGCTGGTCCATGGCGCCGCCTGCCACCGCGTTGCCCGTGCAGCAGACATTTCCGCCGTAGGAAGGAAGCGGGCTCGCAGGATCATAGGTGAACCCGTCGGGCGCGTCGGAGCCTGGCGCTGCCGTGCTGAGTGCACCATCGCCCTTCACGGTATTCGCCTTGCCCCCACTGGTGAGATACAACGTCATCGGCTTCGCTCCGGCGGGCGGCCACGTGTCAGATGACTGCCACTTATTCAGGCCCATGGTGTAGTAGAGGACCTTCGGCTGTTTCTCCAGCGCCGGGCTGGCTTCGCCTTTGAGGAAACGATCGAAGAAAGCGAAGGTGAGTTCGTCGTAGCCGGAGAGCGGATGCCCGGGACCGGACGGATCTACGCCATGGAGGCGTGCATCGCCCATATCGCGTTCTCCGACCTTCGTCTCTGCGCTGGCGCGGCGGTAGGAGCAGTGCAGTGTGGGCGCAATCACGGCCCACTGCTGGTTTGCGATTTCCGCGCTCGCGGTGCGGCGGACGAAATTATAGGTCGCCAGATTCGGCCCAACGGAGACGTCATACCACGACATGAACCAGAGGCCGGGCACGTTGATCTTCATGTCGTCATGAAAGAGTCCGCCCTTGTACCAGGCAGGATCGTTGGGCGTGCGTTGGATCATGCGGCCGCCGGTGGGGACAGGTTCAGGATCGGCGAAGACCCCGTGCGGACCATCGACCGCCTTGATGATGTCCTGCTCGGGAAGGTGCCGAAGCCCCTGCGACCAGTCGACGGGTGGCAGGTGCTGCGCCAGGTCAAAAGACTTCGATTCGCGGATAAGGTCCTGCTGCGAGGTGTTCGGCGGGAACATAGGGCGAGTCTCGTTCTGCTCGCCGTAGAGCCAAGCGATGAACAGCATCTGCACGGCGCCGCCGCGATACCAGTTGCCCTGCTCGTAGTACGGCTTCACGCGTCCTACACCGGCGCCGAATCCCTGTGGATTGATCGCAGCCAGACCGGCAGGCGACATGGCGGCAACGCCCATCTGCCACTCCGCCGTCGAGGAGCAACCCTCGAGCCCAACTTTCCCGTTCGACCACGGTTGCGAAGAGATCCAGCCAATGGCGTCATAGCCGTCGGTGCGCGGCGGACCGAGAATGTCGTAGTTGCCCTCGGAGAAGAAGTGGCCGCGTTCGTTCATCTCAACAAAAGCGTAGCCGCGCTGGATGGCCGCCAACTCGGTCGTCATGTCGCGCGGAACGCCGTTCTGGATGTCCCAATAGTTGAAGTTGTAAGGCGTCCTGACGAAAATAACCGGATATTTCTTCGACGCGTCTTTGGGCCGGTAGACGTCAGCGGCCATCAACTTTCCGTCGCGCATGCGCACCATGACCTTGCGATCAATGACAGCGGCGTCCTCGAGTTGCTTTTCAACATCCGCGCGATGCTTGGCTTCCTCAGGCGAAAGCGAGGCACGCGGCCCCTGCGCGCGGAGCATGGGGGCGATGACGAGGGCTGCGAGGAAAAAGGCGATACGACGAATAGACATCGAGTTCTCCGAAAGACAGAACGTTTTACACGGTCACACGATCACCAGCAATACAATTTCACTGCGGCCCCGCCGGCAGATGCTCGGTGAGGTACCGCGCGAGCAAGTGATAAAGGTGCGCGGATGTGCCTGGGCCCTCCGAGATGCTGTGCGTGCGATCGGGATACGTCATGAAATCGAACGGCTTCCCGAGTTCGATGAGTCTGTTCACCAGCAACTCCGTCCCCTGGTAGTGAACGTTGTCGTCGCCGGAACCGTGCACGATTAGCAGATGGCCCTTTAACCCTGCTGCGAAATTGATCGCCGAGCCCTGCTTGTATCCCTCAACGTTATCCTTGGGCAGCCCCATGTAACGCTCCTGGTAGATGGAGTCGTACAGGCGCTGATCGGGTACCGGCGCCACCGCCATTCCCACTTTGTAAAGATCAGGCGAGCGAAAGATGAGGTTGAGAGTGTTAGTCCCGCCACCGCTCCAGCCCCAGACAGCTACGCGATCGAGATCGACGAATGCGTTCGTTTTGCCGAGCGAGCGAAGAGCCTTAGCCTGCTGCTTCGACGAGAGCACGCCTACTGCTCCGTAGACGGCCTTGCGCCAGGCGCGGCCACGGGGCGCAGGAGTTCCGGAGTTGTCGAAGCTGACCACGAGGTACCCGAGTGATGCGATGTAGCGGTGGAAAAGTGTGCCGTTGCCGCCCCAGCGATCGAGCGTGGTCTGCCCCGCCGGTTCACCGTAAATGTTCACCAGGACCGGGTATTTTTTTGAAGGATCAAAGTTGGGCGGCTTCATCATCCATCCGTCCACCAGTACGCCGTCGCCGGCATCGGCCTTGAAGAACTCCGCCGCAGGCGTGAGAAACTGAGCGATCTTTTTCCTGGCTTCAGCGCCATCACTGCTCATTCGCGCCAGCTTATGATCGGGCAGAGAGACCAGTTCGCGCAGCCCGGGGTCATTGAGGCTGGAGAAAGTGTGGAAGGCGTACTTCCCGTCAGGCGAAATATTGTAGGTGTTGGCGCCGACGAAGTTGGCTGGAGTAATGCGCACTGGATCGGCCGAGCCATCGAGAGGTGAGCGGTAGAGGTAGCGCTGGGTCGCGTTCTCGGGAGATGCGATGAAATAGAGCCACCCGCCCTTTTCGTCGACGCCGTCAATCCCGGCGCTGGCGACATCCATCGCCCCGCGTGTCACCAGCGTTTCATGGCCGCTGCGGTCAATCACCCAGATGTGCATCCAGCCATCCTTTTCGCTGAGAGCGAGGAACTGGCGGCCCTCATGAATCGGCTGCGCTTCCGAGAGTCCGCCAAAGCCGATGGTGATAAAGGCATCATCATGATCGCGCCACATCGGGTGGACAGCCCCAGAGCCGGCGTCGGCGAGCAGATAGTTGTCAGTGTTTTGCAGTCGATTGAGTTGCTGGATGAGAAGCGTGTTAGCGTCGGCCCACTGCAGGTGCGCAATGTAGTTCTGGCGCGGATCGCCGGGGATGTCCATCCATTTCACGCTTCCCTTACCATCGGCACTCGCCACGCCGGCGCGGACAGCGGAATTTGTGGTCCCCGCCAGAGGATACGGGACCTGCATCGCCACTGGATACGGTCCGGTCTGCGGATAGGGAACGTCCGTGACCACTGCGCGTTCTTTGCCGAGGTAGTACATGAGCGCGAAGTCTCCGACGCCGTGCAGGTCAAATTGCCAGAACGCGATTCGCTTCCCGTCCGGGCTCCAGCGAAAACAGTCGTGCAGAGCCAACTCTTCCTCGTTCACCCAGTCAGAGCCGCCATTAATGACCAGGGCGGAGCCATCGTTCGTAATTCGCTGGATTTTTCCACTCGCAAGGTCTTCAACGTGTATGTCGTTGTTCTTGACGTAGGCGACCCTGGTGGCCTCGGGATCGAATTTGGCGTACATCAGGCTAGCCTCGGGTGCATCGCCGCCCAGCTTCTTGAGCTTGCCGGTCTTGCGATCTAGAAACCAGTAGTCCCCACGAGAGTTGGTGCGCCATACGCGGCGCGTATTCGCGAAGATGAGGACGCGTTGGTTGTCTTTGGACCAGCTAAGCGCCGAGATTTCCAGCGGTTCTTTCGCACCTTCAGGCGTGAGCTGCGCGGCTGTGATCAGGAGCTCACGGTTCTTGCCCGTAGCAGTGTCGTACTTTACCAGGTCACGGCCGTGACCGCCGGCAGCCGGTTCCATTGCAATGTAGGACTGCCCGCCATCGAACCAGCGCGGTGGAGGCGACGGGCGCTCGCTGAACTCACCAGTGAAGATGCGGGTGATCGTGTCTTTCGGCGGGTCCTGCGCCGGCGCAGGTTGCTGCGCGAACGAGACGGCCGACAGCACCAGGATTGAAATCGACGCAAGCAGTCCACGGCCGTGCTGGTTCATGAGATTCTCCTAATGAATTTGAAAAAAGATGCTAAGGGAGAGGCGGGGAGAATGCAATTTCTTCATCGCTGTCGATAGAAACCCGACTCATCCCCGGCACAGCAGTTTTTGCCCCGTGCAGGATCACAGCCCTACTCCTTGACGACGTTGACAAAGTAGAGGTCGGTCGCAACCTCGAATTCGTCTTTACTCAGTGTGATCGGCATGGTTTGCCAATCCGTGGTCGCTTGAATGATCCGCCAGTTCTCCTTCTTTCCGACACGCACCGGCATCTGGAATCCCGTTTCATCTGCCTTCCAGCGATACGAAACGGCGGCGTGATCTGGGTCGAACTTCAATTCCATTACGGGGATCGCAGTGTGCCGCAAGTACTGATTGAAAACGGGAGTCAAATTCATTCCGGTGTTCGCGTTGAAAAACGCTATCACGTCTTCGGTCATGATGTTCTGATACTTGAAGTGCTGATAGAAATCGTGGAGAAGCTTCCACCAGCGGCGATCGTCGTTGACGACGCTGCGCAGTGTGTTAATAAAAAGCGCGCCCTTGAAATACATGTCCTGGGGCGGCTCACCGTTCACGCCCCTGACGGTAATGATCGGCTCCTGGTTTTTGACCTTGGACTTGTATCCGTTCAGATATTTGAGCGCGTCATCGTGGCCATCCATGTATTCCACGTACAAGCTTTCAAGATAGGTCGTCCAGCCTTCGTGGATCCACATGTCGGAGCTGTCGGCGGCAGTGACGCTGTTGCCGAACCATTCGTGTCCGCTCTCATGGATGATGATGAAATCGAAGCGCGGGCTGATTCCCACGCCCGTCCAGTCGCGCTCCAGATAACCGTTGGCGAACCGATTTCCGTAAGTTACGGCGCTCTGATGTTCCATACCGGAGTAGGGCACCTGGATTAACTTATAACCATCTTTCTTGAACGGATACTCTCCGAAATAATGCTGGTACGCTTCGATCATCCCCTTGGACTGCGCAAATTGTTTTTTTGCCTTGTCCAGATCTGCAGGCAAAGCGTAAAAATCCAGGTCCAGGTCCCCCAACCGGTCAGAGAAATGCTGATAGTTACCGATGTTCACCGAGACGTCATAGTTGTTGATTGGATAGTGCACCAACCAGTCCCATCGCGTGTAACCGTCGCCGAGATCGGCTCTACCCATGAATTTGCCGTTGGATACATCCACCAGGTCACTCGGGATGGACACGCTGATCTCCATGTTTTCGACTTCATCCCGCCACTGGTCCTTGTTTGGCCACCAGATGCTTGCGCCGATTCCCTCGCACGCTGTGTAAATCCAGGGATGGCCGTATGGATCCTGTCCAAACGTGAAGCCTCCAAACCTGCCCGTCTGCAACGGAGAACCGGAGTAATAAAAGTCAATCGTGTACACGCGGCCCGCTCGCAGCGTCTCGGGAAAATTCACGAACACGGCGCCGGAATCGCGCTCATATTGAAGAGGTACTTCGCGGAAAAGAATTTTATCGACCTTGAGCGGCTCTGCCAGATCGAGCTGGACGCGCGCGTCATCTTTGAGCATCTTGAACCGGATGGTGTTCTTCCCGCTGATGTACTTCTTTTCCGGATCGATGCGGATGTCGAGATGGTAGAAAAGGAGATCATTGTTGGCGCGATATTGCCCATAAGCGCCGCGCAGGATATCGGCCCGCGTGGGCTCGCCATGGCCGCGTGACCGTTGTGGCGCAGCAGCAGGTGGAGAACTAGTGCTGGTCGACTGAGCGCCCCAGAGCACCGCGCTGGCCATGAATGCCGTGAACACTAAAAGGGTGACTGCGGTTCTTGCTGAACGCCTGCGTGCGTTTCGTGCCGTCTGGTTTGATGTTTGTCTCAAGATGGAAACCAAAGATATAGAACATCTGCCGGATTGCCAACCGAAGCTGGGGAATGAGATGGGGCACGGTTAAAGTGAGCGCCACGATTTATCATGATCGGCTGCTTTCGAGCACAGTTTCTTTTCAGGAGTCGCCGACATGAAACGGCTTTTCATCTCGCTTTCTTTGCTCTACTTGTTGACCGGACTTGCCTTCGCCCAAAACATCGCTGAAGACTCAGCTAACGCGCCAAGGCCGGTAAAGCTCGTACCTCCGGCACCGGCCGGGCCGGTTTACATCCGGTGTGGGGCTTTGTTTGACGGCAAGTCCGACCAGCTCGAGCAGAATGTTGTCATCACAGTCGAGCACGACCGGATCAACCAAGTAGCCAAATCTTCGCCACCGGCAGGCGCACAGGTGATCGACCTTTCAGGCCTGACCTGTTTGCCCGGGATGGTGGAGTCGCACACGCATGTTTTTCTTCAGGGCGACCGCAAGCCGGGCCAGTATGATGCGCAACTTTTAAAGCAGTCGGTGGCTTACCGAGCCATCGAGGCGACCACCGCCGCCCATGCGGCCCTGGATTGGGGCTTCACCACCATCCGCGATCTCGAAACTGAGGGCGCGGGCTATGCCGACGTGGATGTACGCAATGCCATCAACAACAGATTGGTCTGGGGTCCTCGCATGCAGGTGGTGGGGCGCGCGATGGACGTGACTGGTGCTTATCCTCTGCAACCTGCATATGCGTGGGACGTTCCGGTACCGATTGGAGTGGAGACTGTGGACGGAGTCGAGGGTGCTCGGAAAGCTGTGCGCGAGCAGCTTTCGCATGGTACCGATTGGGTCAAAATCTATGCCGACCGTGGCGGCCGAATTCATGACAATATCTTCGATACGATCCCAACCTTCACGCTCGACGAACTGCGTGCGATCGTTGACGAAACGCACCGCGAACATCATCGCGTGGCCGCGCATGCGACGGGGTTACTGGGCGTGCACAATGCCGTCGAGGCCGGTGTCGATACGCTGGAGCACGGCAACTACATTGCACCGGAAGACATGAGAACGATGGTTGCTAAGGGCATCTGGTTCGTGCCTACGCCTTACGTCGCCGAGTACGATGCGCAGTGGCGTGCCGAACGCGCGGGTACTCAGCCGCAGGAATCACCCGGTCTGAAAATTGAGGAGGATACCTTCCGTCGCGCGTATGAGGCTGGCGTGAAGATCGCGTTTGGTACCGATGTGGGCGCATTCGAGTGGGACATGAGCCCCGCCCGTCAACTCGTCACCATGGTCAAGTGGGGCATGACGCCGGCGCAGGCTCTGCGTGCGGCGACGATCCGCGGCGCGGAACTGATGCAGATGCAGAACGACATTGGGACGCTGGAGCCTGGCAAGCACGCTGACATCATCGCGGTCCACGGGAATCCGCTGACCGATATTTCGGTGATGCAGAAGATCACGTTCGTGATGAAGGGAGGGGTGGTTTTCAAAAAGTAGGCAGGCCGATATGGATCTCCGATTTTTGTTCGCTACGGCACAGAAACCTTGCTACAATCTGCCCATGCTGCAGGTCAACAAAGAACAGCTCTTGCAAATGGATGGGGTGATCCTGGCCGTGATGTGCAAGAAGCTCTGGCAGAATCCGGAGACGGAGCCCGCAATAGCAGGCAAAGCTCAGGGAATGCTGCAGGAATGGATCGATTTGACGGAACGCAAGATGCCGGTCGACGCCAAAGTTGCCGACTATGACAAGCGTGCCGCTGATCTGGTCAACCTCAAGGACCGCATGGCGGGATTCCTCTGGCCGCATGTGAAGTAGCAACAACTCAGCAATTGGCCATTAGCCGCACACAACCGTCGGCTATTTGGGTAGCCAACAGTTATTTCCTTGCTTCGTTCAGATCAATCCCTAACTGCTGACACTTCTTATAAAGATGGCTGCGCTCCAGGCCCAGCGCTTTGGCCGTGTTGGTGATGTGCTGATTCTGCCGCTTGATTTCGTCGAGGATCACCTGTCTCTCGAACTGGTCCACTCGCTCCGCCAGCGTTCCGGAAAAATGCATGTTGCCGGACCCCGACGAACTTCCGCCGGGCAGCGCCGTGCGAACGGTTTCCGCCGATACGGTGTCATTCTCAGCAAACAGCAAAAGCCGTTCCACCACGTTGCGCAGCTCGCGGATATTTCCCGGCCAGCTATGCGCCTGCAATGCGGTAATCGCGTCGGGCGTAAAGCGCACATCCTTCCAGCCGTTCTGCTTCGCGATCATTCCCGCAAAATGATTGATCAAGGCCGGTATGTCTTCCGGTCTCTCTCGCAAAGGCGGCAACACCACAGGAAACACGTAAACGCGATGAAACAGGTCCTGGCGGAACTGCCCCTGCTTCACCTGTTCTTCCAAATTGCGATGCGTGGCCACGACGACCCGCACATTTACCTTGACCGGCTTGTCGCCGCCAATTCTCTCGACCTCACCTTGTTCAAGCACACGAAGCAGCTTGGCCTGCATGGAAAGGGGCATGTCTCCGATTTCGTCGAGAAACAACGTTCCTTCATGCGCCTGCTCAAACTTTCCGATATGGCGTGTGGCCGCGCCGGTGAACGAACCTTTTTCGTGCCCAAAAAGCTCAGATTCGATCAGCTCAGCCGGAACGGCAGCGCAGTTCAGCGTTACGTACGGCCCCTCACGTCGCTGGCTCTTGTCGTGAATGGTACGCGCGATCAGCTCTTTTCCAGTGCCGGTCTCGCCCATGATGCAGACGCGGCTCTCGCTCGATGCCACGCGCTCTACCTGCGCCATGAGCCGCCTCATGCTCTCGCCGGTGTAAACCAGTGCCGCGCCGCCCAGCTGTTTCCGCAACTGCTGGTTTTCTTCTTTCAGGCGCTCCAGCTTCAGCGCGTTCTGTACCGTTAGTAGAAGCTTGTCAGTAGAGAGCGGCTTTTCCAGAAAGTCGAGCGCACCGAGGCGGGTGGCTTTCACCGCCATTTCAATGTGCGCCTGGCCTGACATCATGACGACTGGCGTGGTGATCCCTGCGGCACGAACCTCCTCCAACAACCTCAGGCCGTCCATCACCGGCATTACGACATCGGAGAAGATTAGATCAAAGCTTTCCTGCTTGACGATCTCGAGAGCGCGCACTGGGCTGTCACAAACGGTGGCTTCATGTCCCGCGAGCCGGAACGCCCGCGAGAGCGATGCCAAGGTGTTGGGATCGTCGTCGATGATGAGGAGGTTAGCTTTCACTTTTGTTTTAAATCCTGAACCCGCGCATTTTGCGGGTGAGGGATCCCTATGGTTACGTGAATCTCTGGGGTCAAGTCTTTCCAATCAGGATTACTCTCGGCAAAGAAAGCGACCTTCTTTTCGCGACGATACTTCTTAACTTGCTTCTCCCGCAACTCGGCTCGCTTCGGGTCAGAATACGTTTCGAAATACATTAGCCGGTTTACTTTATATCGGCGGGTGAATCCATCAAACGTGCCGGCCTTGTGTTCGCAAATTCGTTTGCACAAGTTATCGGTGAGACCAACGTACAAGGTTCCAGTCAGGCTGGCCACAATGTAAACGAAGTAGCGGAGTTGAAACCTTCTGACTGGCATCTTCTTCATGCTTCTCGCGGCTGGCTCGCGGCTATAGGGATCCCTCGCTCCGCTCGGGACTCCGGCAGCACGTCCCCAGCCTGCACCTTTTCACGATGAACTTGCAGCCTTCCCCGTCTCTCCATTTCCTTCCCACAACGGCAGCTCGATCTTAAACGTTGTTCCCTGCTGTTGCTTGCTGCTCACGCTTATGCGCCCGTGGTGGTCGCTCACCACGGATTGCGCAATTGCCAGTCCCAATCCCGTGCCATGCTGCTTAGTCGTGTAGTACGGAGTGAAGATACGTTCGCACTCTTCGGGCGTAAGGCCCTTGCCTGTGTCGGTAAGCTCAAGAACTGCCACTTTGTCCCGCAATGCGGTACGGAAGATCAACTTGCCACCGCCGGGCATCGCGTCAATGGCATTGAGCACCAGATTATCAACCACCCGGCGAAGCAGCACGGGGTCGCCGCTCACGGCCGGCAGATGATCGAGATCCAGCACCGGTTCGATCTTGTTTGCGCGGTTGATAAGTTGTCCCTGAAAGAGCTGCACCACGTCTTTGATCATTGCGTCCAGATTTACGGGCTGAAGCTGCGGCGCCGGCATTTTAGAAAAATCACTGAAGCGGGCGATGATCGTCTTCAAGTTTCCGATTTCCGTCAGCAATGTGGCGGTGCTTTCGCGGAACACTTCTTCAAACTGCTCCGGAGCGCTTTCGCGCGCGCGCAGGAGATTTTCGACCGTCACCTGCAAGGGGAACAGAGGATTCTTGAGCTCATGCGCGAGCCGCCGCGCCAATTCACGCCACGCCGCCACGCGTTCGGTCTGGACCAGTTTTTCGCGTTGCGAGATCAGCTCGTGCGTCATCTGGTTGAAGGCCGCTGCCAGCTTGCCGATTTCATCTTTTGAAGACGTCTTTACGTGGACATCCCAGTTGCCCTGGCCGATTTCCGTGGCCGCGATCGCAAGCTTCTTCACCGGACGGCTGATGCGCGCCGCAACGATGCCGGCCACCAGAATCCCAACAAGAACGCCTACTCCCGCGATCATCAGACTGATGTTGCGGATGCGACGCTCCAGCGTCAACTCCTGGTCGAGCGCGTTGCCAACGAGCAGGATCGCAGGAATACGATCAGCGAATCCCTGCAGTGGGATGGCGTGCATGATCTCTTCCTGCGGCGCGCCAGGTCCCCAGTTCAGGGTCATGGAGCTCTCATTGCGGTTGGCCATCACCTCGTCAATCAGCGGCTTCAGCCGGTCGATGCCCAGATTGTCCTTGGCCGGGCCGAGCAACTCTCCGGGAGATTCGGCAGGCGCGCTGTAAATGGAAACGCGCAGTCCCTGTGGCGGCGAGAGCGGTTGCAATACCGAGTCGAGCCTGCGTCCGCCGGCCAGGTAGAAGTTGGCGCTATGCGTCTTCACCGGACGCACACACAGCATTGCCAGCGCGTTTCCCTGCGGCGTGTCGATGTGCTTGAGGAATGCCTGCTGCGGGACGGCTGCGTCAAGGAACCAGCGCTCTTTGTAGCCGAACCTTGCCGGCCAGTGCGCGGAAGAGACGATGGTTCCATCCGGCGAAACCAGATCGAGGAAATCCAGCCGATGTGCCTGTGCGTATGTGGCAGCTTCGTTTACAAAGTTGGCGTAGTCGGCGCCGTTGGTCAGTTCCATGCTCGTGCGCAGCATGGCATCTGAAGCCGCGATGGCCTCAACGGCATGGGTTATCTCTTCGCCTTCGTGGTCGAACTCACGCCTGAACTGGTTGACCAGGCTTGAGGTGCGCTCCTGCTCAATTTGCCGGAAGGCTTCATGCGTGCGCGCTTCGATCAGCAACGCGACCGTCCCCACGCTCGCGGAGATGCTCAGCGCAACCAACAGAAGCAGCCTGGTATTCAGCGACATCAGCGCGCTCCTTCCACCCAGAACTGGTCGAGCTGCCAGCTCCCGGTAGGCGACTGCTGCCAGTTATGCGTTGCCGGGCTGAGCCACACCGCTTGTGACGAATGAGCGATCGGAATCACCCGAAAAGTTTGCAATGCCTTGCCCTCGAGATCGAAGAGCTGTTCTGGCTGGTCGGCTTTCAGGTTCAAAGCTGAGTGTTCGGGAAGTAAACCCATTTCGTCCATCCGCGCGGCGAGCGCAACGGAGGGCTCTGTGGCTGCAAGAGGCAGGCGCAACAGCACAGCGCCAGCATTGAGTGAACTGCGCGCCTGCTTATTGCCGACGTGTGCCTCACCAAAGGGCTGCACCACAATGCCGGCTTCGCGCGCGTCCAGCGCGATGCGCTCCGCGAGCAGCTTGGAAATGGGATCAGAAGCGTCGTAAGCGAGAGCTATGGGCGGGACAATGACGAGAGCAGCCGTTTCCGATCGCAGCTCTTTCGCACGATCCATACTATTGTTCCCCGGAAAGAGAGACTCATATCCGGTGAGCCACTGCGGCAGAATACCGCTGGCGGCCACCGCGCGCTTTTGCAGGATCACGCTGGTGATTGCTCCGCGATTCACCGTGTTCGCCAGCGCCTCGCGAATTCTGGGATCGACCGGCTTGCGGCCGCGGCCTGCCGCATCGTCGCCCTGCAGGAAGACAATCGCAAACAGGTCGCTCTGGCGTGAGATCATAATATTTTGATTCGTCTGCTCGATGCTGCGAAGCTGGTCCACGGTAAGCTCCGCCGCTGCATAGGGACCGAGTTGCCGTTCCAGCAGTTGGTCACGAAGCGGCAATCCCATTTGAAATTCAATGGAGTCAGGGAACGGACGCCCACCCCAGTAGTCATCATTGGCTGTGAGCACCAGGCGCTCACCCGCCTGCCACTCGCTGAACTTGTACGGGCCGGTGCCGAAGAGCGTGTTCTCAGGAGTTTTCTTCGCAATGGCAAAGCGCGGGAGCGCCAGCAGCTCCGGCAGGTGCGGCGCGGAAGCGGTAGCATCGATCGAGATTGTCTGGCGGTCAATTGCGGTGATCTTCCACTCGCCCATGCTGCGCTGCAGGCTGGCGACGGCGTCCGCGGCTGTAAGCACCGATCCATCATGAAATTCCGCCAGCCGCAGATGAAACTGCCAGACGCGTTTGCTGGCGTCGGATCGCCAGGAACTTGCGAGCCCGGAACGCAATCTGCCCTGCGCGTCCATGCTGGTAAGGTTTTCGAAGATGAGCGCGTTCATGCGGTCGCGTGTTGCCGGATGGTCTTCTTCTCCCAGCGGATCAAGGGTGTTCACGCGATCACGCAGCACGATATGAGCCGCGCCGCCGTATCGCGGGCGCGAGCTGGCCTGCGCAAGCAACACCAGTGCCAGGCTAGCGACCGCAGCTGACATTAAGCGTGAAGGCTTCATATCTCCCTGTTTCCGGTGAAAGCATCACCCCGTTCACAAATTCGCTGTTCTTGCCGGCCGTCCACATGGCCTGTACCGGACCAGCGAGTTCTATCGGCGTGCTCACCGGCAACGCCTCGCGCCCCAGCACTTCCACGGCCTGCACGGCATCCGGCCGAACCGAATCATTCGGTGAACTCATCAAGAGTTGCGTGCCGCTGCCGCAGGGCGAGCGGATGGCCGCCATGTTTCCGCCCCAGCCGCTGAAAATGGCAATCGGCGCCGACAGATCATATTGATAGAAGCGCGCGCGACCGTCAGTCCCGGTAAAGAGCCACTGCTTCAGGTCGCCACTCTGCCACGTAGCTCCGGAGAAAAACGGAATCACCGATGCTCCCGCGCTGGAGCCGGCAAGAATTCCGGTAAAGAAATTTCGGCGCGGGCTGAAGAAGCCCGCCAGCCCGGATGAATCAATCTGCCAGGGATCGTCGCTGGCGCGGCACTCAAGCGTGGGCGGCGAAGACGAGCCCGTGCAGCGCGTTCCTGGCAGAAACGCCGTGAGCTGCGAGCCATTCACGATCAGGCGCCCGCGCAGGTCACGCGGCCAGCTTTCCGGATGCACGATCGCCAGCGTGTATCGCGGACGCCACTGCCCGCCGTCGCCCGCGTAGATGGCAATCTCGGTCGGCTCAAGCAGCACCAACTGCTGGTTATCGAGATAAAAATCCAGGATCTGCGCGTCCTGCTGCCACACAGTATTTTTGCGGATCGTCAGCACCGGCGCCTTGGCCGACGCAGCCCGCTCCGGCCGCGGAACTTTCTTCATCACCATCTGCTTGTTCGCACCGGACTGGATATCGGCGATCCACAAATAGCCCTGCCAATCTTCGGAAAAGATGATCTCCGTCTGCACCGTGGACTGCTCGGGCTTCACCAGCCGAACGTTGGCATTTCGGAACGCCGTGAAGATCGCGTTCTGGACCGACTCCTGCATTTCCGGCAGCAGCACAGAAATGTTCTGAAAGCTCACGCTCATCGACTGCGGATTGCCCGCGCGCGCCACAATCTGCTGCGCGAACTCAGTTGCGCTGGCCGCAGCCGCGGAGTTCTCCTGCGCCACGGCACAAATTGAAAGCACAAGGAGACACAGGAAGCAGCGAGCGAGCGCTGATAAGCGTTTCGGCATGAGCGAACTTTGCGGGTGTTTCGGTTTCAATTGAACTGTAAACCCGGCGCTTTGGCAATCAGGGAAAGGCCACATACACTTTCGTCACCTCCGCCGGAGCGGGCGGCTCGAGTCCCGGCGGAGACCGCCGCCCGTTTGAATTTCCGGCGGAAGAAGCTGTAAGGCAGGTCCGTGCGGTCTGGCTCGCTCTGGTGCCCTCCGTCCTGCCGCCTGCCACCGCCACCGGCGGCGAAGGACTTTCGGCAGCTAGACCGCATGAACCCACCTCGTTGATGTCCGGCACGGCTGCGCTCTGGAACCGGCCCGCTGGTTGGCGAAGACCTGTTCAACAGCCGGCGGTTGCCGGACAACGTCTTGTTTAAGTCACAAATCCGGGAGCGGATGGTAACCAGGGAATTCCCCTGCGCATTGCGCATCCTTTCCCGATACTCCTGACACCATTGCGTGAAGCTCGGGCGTTCCGATGATGATCCAACAAGACCAAAACCTGTCGGACCCTCCGGTGACCGGGGCATCGACTGGTCCGGAAACACCCCTTGAAGTTCCGGACTCACAGCCGGTTCTCCGGTCACCGCAGGACCCGGGTCGTTCTCGTTCGCCATCGTCGGTTGTTTCCCGCTTGCGATCTGAAGGTCGTCAGTCATCGTTGTTCTCCGTTCCTACTTTGGTTCGCCTTACTGCTGCGCCGCCGCTCCGCTCACGCTCGCCGGTGCGATGCTCGCGGTCGCCACCTGGACTTCAGCCGTCACGGTCTTCACCGCTGGCTGGGCTTCATTCGGCAATGCGTCGCTCGGGAAGACCTGGGCGATCATCGCGTCCCGCTCGCGACGCACGCTCACCGTGTCGCCCACCTGCACGCGCGAGTAGAGGTCTTCCACGTCTTCCTTGCCCATGCGGAAGCAGCCGTGCGAGGCCGCCTTACCAATCGAACTCGGCACATTCGTTCCGTGGATGCCATACCCCTTCAAGCTCAGGCCAATCCACCGCGTCCCCAGCGGATTGTCCTTGCCAGGCAGAATTTCTTTTCCCTTGTGGCGATAGGTGGGGTTCTGCGCGTGGTTAATTACGGTGAAGTCGCCATCGGGGCTCGGCGTGTAGCGCGCGCCCACGGCGATGGCATAAGTCTTTACGCTGCGGCCGTCTTCAATCAGCGCCAGCTTGCGATCGGCAATGCTGATCACGATCTGCCGCGTGTGGCCGTCTTTCTTTGGAGCGGGCTTTTCTGCGAGAAGCTGCGCCGCAAGCTGCTCGGCGGCCAGTTCGGCCTTCGCTTGTTCGGAGGTTTTGGTTTGGGAATCAGCTGAGGGAAGGCTAGTGGCCGGAGCAAGGTCGTTCGAAGCCAAGCTTCGATTCGCGGCCGTTCGACTGTTTGAAATCTGGTTGAGGTTCGCTGGCTGCTTCGCCGCGTTCTCTTCGATCCTGACCAGTTCAGCCTGACGCTGCCGGATCACGACCTGCCGGGCATCCGCCGCTACATAAAGGGTGCCGGCGAGAACCAGGGTACCTACTGCCGCCGTCTTGAGTGGGACTGCTACGAGCCGCCGCATCGTCTGTTCCCTCCGTGCTACGCACGAGGAAAATGCACAGCGGCAGCCAAGAGCTTTGCCGGTTTCTTTTGTTAGCTTTAGGGGTTATCGGAGAGGATAAAAACGCGTGCGGGAGTAGACGCCTGTGTCGGCGCTGACACGCCCCGATGGCCAGGTGCGGCGCTTTGCGGACCGGAAAACCTCAGCTCGGAATATGCACCACGATGTCCAGCTGCGATGGGATGGGCGTGCCGTCGTGACGAGCAGGGCTGTACCTGAATTCGCGGACCGCCGCGAGCAGCTTGTGCTGGATGTCCCGGCTAACCTCGCCCGAGATAACGCGCGCGTCGGCCACGCGTCCCTCTTCATCGATCGTCACTTCCACCGTCACGTACTGTTCATAATGCGGCGGCACTTCATAGGCGGAGATAACTGGCAGCTGCCCGGCGGTTTGAGCGGCAAGGTCAAAGTGCTCGGTGGAAAAGCCCCAGAACTGCTTGGCTTTGAAGCTCTCAATCATGCCGGAAGTGGCCGCTTTTGCGCGCCCGCGCATACGAGCAAGCGCAGCGCCCTGGAGGCCGGTCGGCGAAGAAGGACCTTGCGTGCGCCGTGTTCGCCGCGGAAATTGGAGCGGGCTGGCGTTCGGCTGCCTGGTTTTTTCCACGGGTGGACTGTAAGCAATATGAGTCTGGCCTGAAATGATCTCGGCGGTTTCGAGCTCCTCGGGGACGACCTGGGGACCTGCCACATGCCGCAGCGCAACGATCAGAACCAGAACCACCAGATGCGCACAAGCGGAGAGAAATATCCAGGACCTGCGGGGAACGGGGTCACGGGAAAGCAGTATCTGGCGTTCGTAAGGCATAAGCAGCGCTGACCTGCAAGGATGGACGTGCCGCTAAGGGATACGGTAGCACAGGTAAAAGGATGTTCCGGAGCGGACCACCGCCGCCCGAAGAGCGCAAGCACGGGCACAATCCGGAAAACGTGACTCCGAGCACCGCAAGACGCGGTGTCAGGTTAGCTCCGGTGCAGCGAAGCCAAGCCGCGAACTGTAGTAATCTGATGGGCGCCCTCGGTGCGAGACCAACAAAAGCCACTTGTGGAACTCGCACCACCCGCTCTACTTCTTCGCCATACTCAAATCATCCAGCGTCTTCAGTCTGAACGTCAGCTCTTCGGTTTTCGGTGAGTTCGGCACTATTTGCAGATATTCCCGGATTTCCTGCGCAGCACCCGCGTAGTCCTTCTTGATCTCGAGCACGCTGCTCAGCAAAAGACTTACGTCCGGATGCTTATGATCGGAGTCCACGCTCTTGTACTTACGCGCGCTTAGCTCTGCTTCCTCATATTTGGCCATGTTGTAGTTGGAAACAGCGTTGTAAAAATAGGCTACCGGATAGGCGTAAGCATTGAGTGACGAGGCCTGGGCGGTATAGCGTGCAGCTTCCTCCCACTTCTTCTGTTGCATTGCGATGAGCGCCAGGCCAAACGCCGGGTTCACATACTGCGGGTCGGCCTCAATGGACTTCTGGTAGTCGTCACGGGCATGGTCCAGCTGTTCTTTTTTCTGGTGGAGATCGCCCAACAATGACCATGCCGCCGCGAACTGCGGGTAATCCCGCACCGCCTTGTTCAGTTCCTTTTCCGCGTCATCCAGCTTGTTTTGCTCCAGGCTGTGTTCCGCCTTCTCATATGCCGCCCTCGCATTTTTCGGCGCCGACATGCTAGTCACGCTCACGGTGCTGCCGCGCGAATCTCCCATGCGTTTCAGGATGATGGTCCCAATGTCTGTTTGGAAAGAATCACCGGTATAACGATAAAGCACTGTCGTCGAGACAAAGCCCGCCAGTACGGCGCGGAACTCGCATCCTTGCAGAGTGCCTCCCTGCCTCGAATTACTCTGTCCTGAGGAGCGAACGATAGGGGCGGGTGCTGTGCGCGTATCATTTTCGCTGGCATCCTGAAACCCGAAGTTCTGGCCCAGCTGCAGCTGGAACTGTCCTTTGAAGTCGGTGTAGCCCTCTCGTCTGACCACGCCATTGCAGATCCGCTCGATCGCTACCGGCTCGGAAAGCGGTCCCCCGCCCTCGATAGTGACCCGGCCATACACGAATGCCGGCTGCACGCTTGTGTCGGGCGTGTTGTTGCGAGGGGTTGTCGTAGTGCGGGAGGCTGTCCCCGTTCCGCCAGGCCGCTGTGCAAACGCCGGCGCGCTGATAACAACAGTCAGTGTTCCAAGAAAAAGCCAGGACTGCAGCTGAAAAGAATGCTTCCCCATACTGCCCTCCGCGTCTGGATCGGCTCCGAGTGGCCGTTATAGTGCAGATGCTCCCCCACTGCTACAGGTGATCTGGAGATGGTACCGCTTTTTGGGCTGGCGTTACATCAATTTCTCCGTGCTTCCTTATACTCGCAGTTTCAGCCGACCGGAGCTCCCGCTGTTCCAGCGAGATATGCTGCTAAACTGGATATGCGCTCATGCGGAGGGATGTGTGAGCGGTTGAAACAGGCGGTCTTGAAAACCGCTATACGGGAAACCGTATCGGGGGTTCGAATCCCTCTCCCTCCGCCATCCTCTTCAGGTTCCTTCGACTCCGCTCAGTATTTTGCCTGCGGCTCACGCCCACAAATCGGCTTTAACTTGAAAACGCTGTACGGGGTGTCGTGGATACGATTCTCGTCCCTCCGTCCCACCACTTGGGGTTAACTGAGATGCGACGGCCGGTCGCTTGGCTCTGAGGTTAGTGGGGCGCGATCTTCAACTATCGCGCCAAGCAGTTCGATCAATTCTGCGGTTATCGGACTTGAAAGTGCATCATGGGTTAAGCTCGCACACAATGCGATCAGATCCATGATTCCTGGCAATCTACGTCAGCCACTGGGCAGGCGACCGCCCGCATGCAAGTATCCGTTCGAAAAATGCGGCTCAAGTCTGGGCGCCGAAATAGTTTCGTAGCGCAGAAAGTGACCAACATCGATCAGCTGAGAACCGGCAATCGCAAACTAGTCGAGCACAGCAGCGCAGTCCAAATGCGTCGCTCGAAATTGAGATGTTTGAGCGTTTCTCGCGTCTCTCTCTACGTGACCACCGTCACGGCGAATCTCCGGTTGTTGCGTAACACTGGAAATGGAAATGTCTACCCCAAAGCGCTTCAGGGTTCAGGGGTAAAGCGCTAAATCAAGGGGGGCGGCACCAGGCAGGTGTCATATGCGGTCGCCCTACGGCTTCGAGATACAGGAGAGCTGCGTCAATTGCCCGGTTCGGTCCCAGCGGGAATTTTGTAACGTCTCGCCGGAGGCACTGGAAGAGTTGCAAAAGAGCAAGTCGACCTCCATCTATCCAGCCGGCACGCTGCTCTACATAGAAGGTCAAGCCTCACGCGGCGTCTTCATACTTTGCAATGGCAGGGCCAAGCTCTATACCTCCTCCAAACAGGGCAAGGTCATCATTCTCAAGGTTGCGCAGCCCGGTGAAGTGCTGGGCGTGGAAGCGGCGCTTGGGAACCGTGAGCATGAAGAAACCGCCGAGCTTCTCGAATCCTGCCAGGTCAATTTCATGACCTCCAAAGATTTTCTCCATTACATCGGCCACAACACTGAA
>DATAEJ010000153.1:0-10703 GCA_036258095.1 Candidatus Angelobacter sp.
AGGCGTGTTCGGCGAATACGGTGACGGCTTCCTGATGAAGAAAGGCTACACGATCGCGTGGCTTGGCTGGGAAGGCGACGTTTACGGTCTCCGGGAGAACCTGAAGGCGTATCCGCCGGTGGCAAAGGCCGCTGATGGCAAGCCGATTGTCGGCCTGGTCCGCGGAGACTTTACTCCGGCGAAGAAAACTTCTGACTGGCCGCTGGGCCACATCCTGCTGGGCCCGCAGGGCGGCGAGAGCTACGCCGCGACGGACCAGAAGTCGCCGCAAAACGTGCTGACGGTGCGCGAGACGCGCGAAGGCCAGCGCCAGGTGATCCCGCGCGACCAGTGGAGCTTTGCCCACGAAGTAAACGGCAAGCTCACGGCGGACCCGCACTTCATCCACCTAAACAGCGGCTTTGCTCCCGGGCGCATTTATGAAGTGGTTTACGTTTCCCAGGACCCGCTGGTGGTGGGCGTTGGCATGGCGGCCATACGCGATTTTCTCAGCTACATGAAGCATGAGCCGCTCGGGCTGGCGCCGGTGCAGCGCGCCTACGCCGTTGGAATCTCGCAGAGCGGACGCTTCCTGCGCCACTTCCTTTATCAGGACTTCAACGCGGACGAAGAAGGCCGGCAGGTGATGGACGGCGTGATTGCGCACGTGGCCGGCGCCGGGCGCGGAAGCTTCAACCACCGCTTTGCCCAGCCCTCGCGCGATGCGCAGCCGATGTCCAGCATCTTCTTTCCTACGGACCTGTTCCCTTTCACGGATACGCCGCAGACTGATCCGGAAACGAAGGAAACCGCCGGGCTGCTGGATGCGCCGCTGAAGGCGCACACCGCGCCCAAGATTTTCTATACCAACACGTCGTATGAATATTGGGGGCGCGTGGCCTCGCTCATCCACACCAGCGTGGACGGAAAGAAAGATGTTGCGCCGCCGGAGAACACGCGCATCTACTTCCTGGCCGGATTGCAGCACTTCAGCCGCGCGTTTCCGCCGGTGAAATCCGATCCCAGCAACCCGGACTACAACGGCCAACAGCCACAGAACCCCAACCCGATACAGTGGTACTGGCGCGCGTTGATCACTGACATGGATGAGTGGGTCCGCGCCGGCATAGCGCCGCCGGCAAGCGTCTATCCCAAGCTGGCCGATAAAACGCTGGTTGCGCTGAACGACTACAAGTTCCCCAAGATTCCCGGTGTGAACTTGCCGCATGAAATAAATCTGGCTTACCGCCTCGACTTTGGTCCGCAATGGAAAGAAGGCATCGTCAGCATCGAGCCGCCGAAGGTGGGTAAGGCATTTCCAGGCTTTGTGCCGAAAGCAGATGCTGACGGCAATGACGAGGGCGGCGTGCGCCTGCCGGAGCTTCAAGTCCCGCTGGCGACTTACACGGGATGGAACCTGCGTGATCCATCGATTGGCGCGCCGGACCAGCGCGTGAGCTTTTTGGGGTCGTACATTCCCTTCGCCAGGACGGCCGAGCAGAGAAAGGCGTCGGGCGATCCGCGGCTGTCTATCGCAGAACGATATACTGGAGAACAACAGTACCTGGAGAAGTTTCACGCGGCGGCAGAGAGCCTGATCAAGCAGCGCTTCATGCTCCAGGAAGACCTGCCCGCAGTGATGGCCCGCGGCAAGCACGAGTGGGATTACGTGATGGGGAAGTAGATTGGCGCCGCTCGCGCGGCTCAGATGACAAGCTTTGAGGAGCTACGTCCAATCGAACTGGATCGTAAGCTATCAGTTATTCAGTCTTAGTTCGCGGAACGATGTGATGTCTCAAAGTGACCGTGATTGCTCGAAAAGAACGCATTTTTGCTGTATGATTCGCGGTCACCTTCCTTATGACCTGCGGGAGTATCTCTATGAAAAGAATTGTTAAGTTCCTGATGATCCTTTGCGTCCTGTTTGTTGGGACGGCGCTGCTTGCGTCCGACAACAAGAGCGACACGAAAGCCAAGGCCGACAAGTCAGCTGACAAGAAAGACACCAAGAAGCCGGTGGAAGCCGCTCCGGCAACGCCGGTGGCGACGGATGATGCGAAGTCCAAAGATCCGCTGGAGAACATGAAGTTCCGCAACATTGGTCCCGCCGTGGGCGGTGGTCGCGTGACATCCGTGGTGGGCGTGCCGGGTAAGCCCAACATCTATTATGCGGGCGCGGGCGGCGGTGGCGTGTTCATGACGCAGGATGGCGGCCTGAGCTGGAAGCCGATCTTCGAAAAAGAATCCTCGGCTTCGATTGGCGCGATTGCGCTGGCTCCCTCCAACCCCAACCTGGTTTGGGTGGGCACGGGAGAAAAGAATATCCGCAATGACGTGATTACCGGCAAGGGCATTTTCTTCTCGCCCGACGCAGGCGCAACCTGGCGCTTCATGGGACTGAAAGATGCCGGCCAGATTTCGAACATAGTGATTGATCCGCATGATCCCAACACGGTGATCGTCGGCGTGCTCGGCCACGCGTGGGGACCGAACGCTGACCGCGGCGTCTTCCGCACCACCGACGGCGGCAAGACGTGGAACAAGACGCTCTTCGTAGATCAAGAAACCGGCGTGAGCTCGCTGATCATGGATCCGGGGAATCCTCTGGTCCTCTTCGCGGGCATGTGGCGCGTGCAGCGCCGCCCCTGGGCGCTGGATAGCGGCGGCACCAGCGGCGGAATTTTCCGCTCCGTGGATGGCGGCATTACGTGGAAGAAGCTGAAAGAAGGCCTGCCGGAGGAGCCGACCGGCCGCATTGGCCTGGCGGCTGCGCCGAGCAATCCGCGGCACGTGTACGCGCTGGTGGAAAACAAAAAAGGCGTGCTCTACGACACTAACGACCTGGGCGACCACTGGAAGATGGTGAGCAACAACCACAACCTGGCGGCGCGCGGATTCTATTTCAGCGAACTCCAGGTTGCGCCGAACGATGAATCGCGGCTCTACTTCCTCTCGTTCAACATCCTGGTTTCCGAAGACGGTGGCAAGACTGCGCGGCCAACGTCACGCGGCGTACACGTGGACCATCATGCACTGTGGATTGATCCGCAGGACCCGAACCGCATGATCAACGGCAACGACGGCGGCGTTTACGTGAGCAGCGATGGCGCGCGCACCTGGCGCTACCTGGACAACCTGCCGATTGAACAGTTCTACATGGTGGCGGAAGACGATTCCGCGCCCTACAACCTTTGCGGCGGCCTGCAGGACAACAATGGCTGGTGCGGACCTTCCAACAGCCTGAGCCGAGGCGGCATTACGGGCTTTGACTGGTTCACTGTGGTCGGCGGCGATGGCGAATATATTGTCCCGGCACGCGGCAAAGACGTGCACACCATCTACGCCGATTCGCAGAATGGTTTTATCCAGCGCGTGAATGCGGAGAACGGCCTGTCGAGCTTCGTGCGTCCGTACCTGAAGGGCGTGCAGTCAATGAAGCCGGCAGACTTGAAGTACCGTTTTAACTGGACGTCGCCGATCGCTGTGTCGTACACCAACCCGAACGAACTTTATCTCGGCGGCAACGTACTCTTCCGCTCAACCGATGGCGGCGAACACTGGACGCCGATCAGCCCTGACCTCACCCGTAACGACAAGAGCAAGCAGATTTCCAGCGGCGGTCCGATTGCCCTGGACCTGAGCGGCGCTGAAAGCTTCGACTGCATTCTCTCGATCTCGATTTCACCCACGGACCCGAAGACGATCTGGGTGGGCACCGATGATGGTGTGGTGCAGGTGACTCACGATGGCGGCGAGCACTGGACGGAAGCCAGCAAGAACATCTCAAACCTGCCGGAGTTTGGACGGCTGCAGCAGGTTGAAGTTTCACCGTTCGATCCCAACACCGCATATGCTGCGTTCGATTTCCACGAGCTCGACAACAATAAGCCGTACGTCTTCAAGACGCATGACAACGGCAAGACGTGGACGGCGATCAACGCAGGCCTGCCGGAAGACGACCCGGCGCGCGTGGTGCGCGAGGATCCGAACAAGAAGGGCTTCCTGGTGCTCGGCACTGACACGGCGCTCTTCTATTCGAACGATGACGGCGCACACTGGACGCGGCTGAAGTCGAATTTCCCCACGGTTCCGGTGTATGACCTCAAGTTCATGAAGAAGACGCATGACCTTGTGGTGGCGACACACGGACGAGGCTTGTTCGTGTTGGACGACATTACTCCGTTGGAAGCCACGGGCGGCGAGTTCGCCAAGAGCGACTTCCAGCTCTTCCCTGTCCAGACCGCAGTGAACTGGCACAGCTGGAGCAAGCACGGGTTTGCTTCCGGCGGTTACGTTGCACCGAACCCGCCGAATGGCGCTGTCATCACGTATTACCTGCCGCAGGAAATCAAAGTGACGCCGGAGATGCGCAAGAAAGAACAGACGCCGGTGAAGATCACAGTCGCGGATGCGAGCGGTCAGGTGATTCGGACGTTCTATGGTCCGTCGAAAGCGGGCATCAATCGCGCTGTGTGGAACCTGCGTTACGATGGTCCGCGCAAGCTGACTTTCCTGCCGCCGCGTGAAGGCTCGGAAGAAGAAGAATTCTTCTTCGATCCGAGCTCGGGTCCAACGGCTCTGCCGGGCACGTACAAAGTTTCCGTCACAGTGAACGGCAAGACCGAAACGCAGAACGTCGCGGTGGAAACCGATCCGCGGTTCAAGCTCGATCCCAACGCGTTGCAAGCCCAGTTGAAGCTTGGGCTTGAGCTTCGCGATGAAGTTTCCGCGCTGAACGAAGCGCTGAACCGCCTGAACAGCCTGCACAAGCAGCTCACCAATCTTCAAGACCTGCTGGTGACGGACGAAAGCCAGGGCGGCGAAGCGGCGCAGCAGAATGCGTCGTTCAAGCCGGTGGTGGATGATGCCAAGGCGCTCGATAAGAAAATCACTGCGATGCAGGAACCTCTGTATAACTCGGAGATTCAGCCTGGCAGCCAGGATGACATCCATTACCTGCAGCGCTTCCACGATCGGGTGCAAGGGATCATGCGCGGCGTGATGGGCGGGTACGGCGAGGCGCCTCGCGACATCATGGTGGAAGAGGCCAACTCCGTACGTCAGGAGCTGGAAAAGACCCTGCAAACCTTCAACACGTTCCTCAACACGGAAGTCACGGCCTTCAACAAGAAAGCCGCTGAACACGGCTCCAGCACGCTGTTCGCGGGCGCTCCGGTGCAGATCAAGTCCGGCGCCGGCGCCGCAGGAGCAGCCGGCGGTGAGTTGGACGACGAAGACCAGGACTAACCAAGAACACTAGAATAAAAGAGCGTGGCTGTGGCCACGCTCTTTTCCCAACTTTCAGATGCGATCAGCGCAACTGCACTTTCCGGACGACTTCTTCATCGCAGTTCAAAGCTTCGAGTCCAAGGAACCGCGCGCCTTCCTGCAACTCTTCTTCAATCCGCAACAGCTGGTTATACTTGGCAATGCGGTCGGTTCGCGATGCCGAGCCCGTCTTGATCTGCCCTGCTCCGGTGGCAACTGCGAGATCGGCGATGAACGTGTCTTCAGTCTCACCCGAGCGATGCGAAATCACCGCGGTGTAGCCGTTGCGACGGGCCATATCGATCGCGTCAAGCGTCTCACTGACGGTTCCGATCTGGTTGACCTTGATCAGGATCGAATTAGCAACACCTTCGTCGATGCCACGGCTCAGGCGCTCGGTATTGGTCACGAAGAGATCGTCGCCGACGAGCTGGATCTTATCGCCGAGTTCGTCGGTCATGGTGCGCCAGCCCTGCCAGTCGTCTTCCGCCAGACCATCTTCGATCGAGACGATCGGATACTGACGAACCCACTCCGCCCAGAAGTGGACCATTTCGTTCGATTTCTTCACCGACTTATCCGACTTCTTGAACACATACGCGCTGCGGTCCTTGTCAAAGAACTCGCTGGCCGCCGGATCAAGCGCGATTGCGATTTCCTCGCCCGGCGTATAACCAGCCTGTTGGATGGCTTCAAGAATCAGCTCAATGGCTTCAACATTTGCTTTCAGCGACGGCGCGAACCCGCCTTCGTCGCCCACAGCGGTGTTGTAGCCACGCTTCTTGAGGACGGATTTCAGCGTGTGAAATACTTCAGCTCCCCAGCGCAGCGCCTCGCCAAAAGTCTCTGCGCCTACAGGCATGGCCATGAACTCCTGAAAGTCCACGTTGCTGTCAGCATGCGCGCCACCGTTCAGGATGTTCATCATCGGCACCGGCAGTATGTTTGCTGCTGCGCCGCCGAGATAACGATAGAGTGGCACCTTCAGCGCGTTCGCGCATGCGCGTGCGCAGGCCATCGACACCGCGAGGATGGCATTGGCTCCGAGCTTTCCCTTGTTCGGCGTCCCGTCAAGCTCAAGCATGGCGCTGTCGATCCCGCGCTGGTCGGTTGCGTCCATGCCTTGGAGCGCGTCGGCAATCGGCAGGTTGACGTTGCCCACGGCAGTGAGCACGCCTTTGCCCAGGTAGCGTTCGTTGTCGCCGTCGCGGAGCTCTACTGCTTCGTGCTCGCCGGTGGAAGCGCCGCTTGGGACCGCGGCGCGGCCCATGGATCCATCGCCCAGGAAGACTTCCGCTTCTACTGTGGGATTGCCGCGCGAATCCAGCACTTCACGCGCATGGACATCAACAATGCTCAAATCCATAATCGAACCTCGCGAAACCAAAAATTATAAATGAACGGCGGCAGCACAGAAGATGACCGTCAACACAGCCGCTCTGCCACGATTTCGCGCCTCGCCGTGCTTTCTGTTATGTTCATGTCTCCCGGTTCTGATGCACTTTTCCAAGGAGGAATAATGGCTGTTCAGCAGCAACCGAATATCAAACTCGTAAATGATCCCGAATACCGGGAGGGCTATGCCAATTCCGTTCAGGTTCGCGTGAGCGTGTGGGACTTTCTGATGGTGTTCGGCCGCATGCAGCCGCAGAGCGTCGATCAGGTTGAGATCCACAATTTCCAGGGCGTCTATGTAAGCCCGCAACAGGCCAAGGCGCTAGTCACCATTCTGCAGCAGAACGTCTCCCAGTATGAAGCCGCTTTCGGTGAGATCAAGCTGGATAGCGCCATCACGCCGCCTCCCGGCCCGATTCACTAAATCGCCGAAGAGGATCCTGTCGAAAACGAATGACATCGCATTCTGTCCGGCGCCCGCAACTCTCGGCGGTTCACCTTTTCCCGCTCTTCTTTATCTTTATATTTGTTCTTCACGCCGGGCTGCTGCGCCTTCCCTTCTTCTGGGACGAAGCCGGCTACTACGTTCCCGCCGCCCATGACTTGGCGCAGTATCATGCGCTAATTCCGCACACCACCATGGATACTGGGCATCCGCCATTGCCAGCTGCGTATCTGGCGCTCTGGTTTTCGCTCAGCGGATGGAAGCCGGCTGTTGGCCGCATTGCCCAGCTTCTGCTCGCGGCATTCGCACTGACAAATGTCTTTCTGCTCGCGCAACGCGTCTCGAACAGCGCTATTGCCTGGGCGACAACCATTGCCACGGCTGCTTACCCGATCTTCTTTGTGCAGAGCTCGCTTGCTCACGCTGACATGATGGCTGCTGCGTTCACGCTCTGGGGCATTCGTCTGGTGATCGAGCAGCGAATTGGTCTTGCTCAGCTTGCGTTTGCGCTTGCCGCTCTAAGCAAGGAAACTGCTGTCATCACACCACTCGCGCTCGGAGTTTGGGAACTTCTACGCCGACATCGTGAAGACGAAGCCTCCAGGATCAGCCGCGCTGCTCCTTTTATTATTCCCGCCATCCCGCTGGCCGCCTGGTTGCTCTATCACCACCACGCCACCGGCCGCTTCTTCGGCAACGCCGAGTTCTACCAGTACAACGTCACCTTTGCGCTTTCACCGCTGCGCTTTGTGCTGGCGCTTGGCCTCAGGCTCTGGCAACTGCTGGGGATCATGAACATGCTCGCGCTTACGGCTGCAATGGCGCTGGCTATGTTCTTCCCCCCTGTGTCGGACGCTTCCGGCGAACGCCCACGCATCAGCATCAACGTGCAGCTTCAGTTCGCGGTGATCATGCTGGCGCATGTCTTCACGTTTTCTCTGATCGGTGGCGCGGTGCTCACGCGCTACATGCTGCCCTGTTATCCGCTGGTGATTCTGCTCGGAATGTCCACGCTGCACCGGCGAATTAGAAACTGGCAATGGGCCGCGGCGGCAATTATTGCCTTGTTCATCGTCGCTCTTTTTGTTGATCCGCCGTACCGCATCGCTCCCGAAGACAATCTGGCGTATAGCAGGTTTGTCCGGCTGCACGCGGCCGCGGCGCGATTCCTGGAACAACATGAACAAGGCGACGCCATCCTCACGGCCTGGCCTGCGAGCGACGAACTCACCAAGCCGTATCTCGGATACGTGAAGCAGCCGTTCTCCATCACACCAGTGCGCGATTTCACCGCGGAAGAAGTTCTGCGGGCGCGCGGCATGCACGGGCAATATCAGGTGGCTTATCTGTTCTCAACCAAATACGAATCGCAGAGCTGGCTCAGGTCGGCGTTGTGGGAGCGGTTCAACCGGCGCTTTTTTGATTATCACCGGGATCTCTCGCCGGAAGCGGCGGCGCAACTCCTGGGCGGGCGCGTGGTTTACTTTGCGCGGCACGGAGCTGAATGGGTACAGATCATTGAAATGGAGCCGTCGGGCGCAGTCGCCAATAAAAGCAAGGGCGCGGACTGGCCGCGCCCATGATTTTCATACAGCAGACTCACCGAAATTCCACGATCCTTTACCGCCCGGAAGCGGAACGGGTCTTAAGAAAGTACCCGAACCGCAGCGATATGGACCGCAGGGTTATACCAGAGATAACAAACAGCATTAAGCAGTATGTTTGCCACCCGGAAGGTTTTACGTTCATTCATGGGGCCGCTCCGTCGAAAGTCAACACGCTCAGCTTGCTTTGGCCTCTACTTCCATCTGCGAGTGGCTGTAGGGCCTTGCTTCATATCCGCCCACGACTTGCATCTTCTTCCAGTCGTAAGCGAATTCCCTGCCGCAATCCAGGCACACCACATAAGTTCCGGTCTGGGCCGCGGCGCCTTGCCGTCGCTGTCCGCGCTTGCTGCTCAAAGGGAAACTCGTGTTCTTGTGCCAGCAACCAAACAGTGCGTCAAAAATCTTCACCTTCTCCTCCAAATACCTGGGACCCAAACCTCTCGGACGCACTCACGGCCCATCTCCGTCTCTTGCTGGCCTAATTCTTATTGGCCTGGCGGCTCATCCCGTGCAGTACTTCCGTTACTGTTATGTGAAGTTGAACCCGGAAGCGTTTCATTCGTTTTCCACAACGTGTTGACAAACTTTGTCACTTCCGATTTCCAAATCCCTAACGCTTTCCATTACGCAGAACGCCGCCCGAACGGATTTCTGCGCTCCTGTAATCAATAAACGTAAAGACGTTCGTCGGCCCCGAAGTGAGCAAAGAATTCTGTAAATCTTTGTTTGATCGCTGCTGTTCCCTGATATATAGAAGGTGCCGAAATCCGAATCATGGCCATTTCCACTCCAACCACGCTCACATCGCCACAAACAGAACCTGTCAGCGACGCAATTATTCCCGCCAGCCGACAACGGCTGGAATCGCTGGATGTGTTTCGCGGACTCACAATCGCCGGAATGATCCTGGTCAACGATCCCGGCTCAAACGCGATCTATTGGCCGCTCGGGCACGCCGACGAACTGGCCAGCGAGCACACTGGCTGGTATGCGGGCAAATGGTGGATTGACGCCAACGGCTGGACGCCAACCGACCTGATCTTCCCGTTCTTCCTGTTCATCGTCGGCGTGTCCATGGTCATGTCATTCGCGGCGCGGCGCTCGCGCGGCGACTCGCGGTCAGCACTCTTCAAACACGCGGTGCAGCGCAGCGCATGGATTCTGTTCATCGGCTACGCCATCCGCATCCTTCCGCTCTTCCACTTTGCGCATTTCCGATATGCGGGAGTCTTGCAGCGGATCGCGGTCGTGTACCTCTGCGCTTCCGCAATTACTCTCTGGACGGCCACCCGCGGCCGTGTGCTGTGGATCGCAGGATTACTGGTGGGTTATTTCGCGCTCATGCGCTTTGTCCCGGTCCCGGGATGCGATCCCGGCGGGTGGATGACGCAGCATTGCAGCCTTGCGGGCTGGCTTGACCGCAAATTGATGCTCGGCCATCTCTACAGGACGGACTTCGATCCCGAAGGCGTCCTGAGCACGCTGCCGGCAATCGCAACCACGCTGCTGGGTACGCTTATTGGAGAGTTTCTGCGCAGCGCGGCGAACTTGTCTGACAAACTTCGAACGCTTGTGATCGCCGGAATCGCCGGCGTGCTCGCCGGGTATCTCTGGCATCCCTGGTTCCCGATTTCCAAGCCCTTGTGGACAAGCTCCTACGTTCTGTTCACCGCCGGGGCGTCCTGTCTAACCCTCGCGCTCTGTTGGTGGCTGATCGAAATGCGCAGCTGGCGCACCTGGTCCAGGCCATTCCTCTGGCTGGGATCAAATGCGATTCTGGCTTATGCGCTCTCAACCTTTGCCGCCAAGCTGGGTTACACCATCAAGGTCGGTGGCGGGCCGCATCCCATCGGCATTCAGAGCTGGATATTCGAGCACTGGTTTGCGCCGCTGGCGTCACCGAAGAATGCGTCACTTGCCTTCTCTCTGAGTTACGTGGCGGTCTGGATGCTGGTGTGCTGGGGGCTGTACCGTAAAAAGATCTTCGTGAAAGTCTAATCAGCTATCTG
>DATAEJ010000154.1:0-11255 GCA_036258095.1 Candidatus Angelobacter sp.
ACTTATCAACATCAATGAAGCGAGCCAGCAGGAACTTATGAGCTTGCTCGGCCTTGACGCTGATACCGCCGAGCGCATCGTGGAACATCGCCCTTATCCCAGCAAGCTCGATCTCCTGGGGCGCATGATCGTGCCGGATGACGTGTACGTCGCGATCAAGGACAGGATTGTTTATAAGGCGGGGTGAAAAGAAGCAACTGGCAAATAGCAATTAGCCATTGGCCAAACCGTCTCGCCTTTGCTGATTGCTAATTGCCAATTGCTATTTGCCTGGTTTACTTATTCTTCCAAACTGGCTTGCGCTTCTCGATCACAGCGCGCAGGCCTTCCTGCACGTCCTCCAGGTTCATGAGTTCGTTGAGGTAGAGGTCCTGTGAGGTCTTCATAGCCTGCTTCAATGGTTGGCCGATGGAGTTTCCAATAACGCGCTTGGTCACTTCCAGCACCGGGCCGCTGAACTCGCCGATGCGTGCGATCAGCGATTCCACGTAGTCTTTCAACTCGGCTTCCGGGACCACCTTGTTCACAAATCCGAAGCGCTGCGCATCTTCGGCGGTGAGCGCCTCGCCGGTGAGGATGAGCTCATAGGTTTTCTTCTGTCCCACAATCTGCGGCAGCATCACGGCAGCAAATGGCGGGAAGACACCGAGCTTGACTTCCGGCTGGGCGAACTTTGCCTTCGGCGTCGCGATGACCATATCGCCAAAGCCGACCAGCTCCGATCCGGCGCCGATGGCCGGACCGTTCACCACAACCACCACGGGTTTTGAGATGTCCACCATCGCCTGGAACACGCGTGTGAACATGTCGAGCGTCTGAAACACGCGGTCAGGACGCGAGTCTTCCAGTGAGATTCCGGCAGAAAATGCCTGCTGCGAGGACTGGAGCAGGATGGCCTTCACATCGGCGCGGCCGTTCAGGCTTTCAATGGCCTCGGCCATCTCTCGCATCATCGGCACGGTGAGCACGTTGTGCGGAGCGTGGCTCATCGTCAACCGCGCAATGAAATTCGAGATCTCAAACTGGATGTACTTGAGCGGAGCCTTGGGTGTTCGTGTGTCCCCGCTCAGGTCCGGTTCAGCTTGTGCGGCCGTGGGCCGTGTGGCCATGTTTCACCTCGGGTGCATCTCGGCAGAATCTGCGCGTGATTATCTGATGAACCGTGGGTCGGAACAAGAGATCGAACGCCTTAGGATTTACTCACTGGTACACAATCTCCAGTTACACGGAAGGCCGTGATCTTTCAGGTTCAGCCGCCATTGACAGCGGCACTGGGTCACAGTAGCTTTGGCCTCGGCACTATGCCAATCCTGATCGGAGGAATGCCCCAACCATGAAAGCTTTGCAAAGGACAGTTGCGCTCGCCCTGATGCTTGGACTTTTCAGCATCCCAGCCGCAGTGGCCAGCACCGCCAATGGCGAAGATCAGCCGCACATGCAGGCCGCTCTGGAAGCCCTTAAACAGGCCCGCCAGCACCTCCAGGAAGCCGCTCACGACAAGGACGGCCATCGCGCCGCTGCCCTGAAAGCAGTAGATGACGCCATCAAGCACACCGAAATGGGAATCAAAGCCGGCGATAAGCATGAAGATCACGATCATGACAAGAAATAGGCAAACTCTCTGCGGAACTCATGCCGACCTGCGGGTCGGCTTTTCTGCGGCGAATGCTTTTTGCCTTTCCGATTTCGGCGATTACGCGCGATTGCGGCGATTCCGGCGATCTCTAGGCGCCCTCCCGCCATCGTCCCAATCCGTCCCAACCTCCGGGGTCCCCGACAAGCCCGCTTTTGGCTTGTTGGGGTGGAACGTCGTCCCAATCCATCCCAAGGTCGTCCCACTGGGATGTCCCAATCGATCACAACGCCGTCCCAATCTGTCCCAAGCTGGCAGCCAGAAGCTAGCAGCTAAATTGTCAAAGAACGGAGAGCACCCAATAAGCGCCCAATTCCCCCTGAGGAAATCTCCAAAGCTTACCCTCATTTTCGCTCCCGAATCAACAGCGAAATAGTACAGCTTTACGCCTCCGCCATTCGGCCAATACAGGCGCGTGCAATGGTTCGAGGGTATCCTGCGCGCCGCATGACTGCCGATTTCATTCCCCGCGATTCCCCATCATTGCCGCGGAATGGCGAGAGGCAAAGCTGACTGTGCACAAAATGGTGGAGAGTAGTGTTTTGCCAGCACGCCTAGTACTCAGGCGGCCCGCTCTCTGCTGCAAGATTCTCGAACCGCGTTGACCGCTTGATAAATGCCATCCGGCATGTTCCGGTCGGGCCGTTGCGCTGTTTGGCAATGATCAGCTCAGCCTTGCCTTCAAGATCGGGATCGTCCTGCTTGTAAACCTCTTCGCGGAAGATGAATCCCACCACATCGGCATCCTGCTCAATCGCGCCCGATTCACGCAGATCAGCCAGTTGCGGACGGTTGTTGCCGGTGCGGCTTTCTGGAGCACGGCTGAGCTGCGACAGGGCGATCACCGGACAGCGCATCTCCTTGGCCAGCGCCTTCAAACCGCGCGAAATTGCCGAGACTTCCTGTGTTCGGTTTTCGTAGCGTTTTCCGCCACTGCCTGCCGGAGCCGCAGCGCAGAGCTGGAGGTAATCCACGATGATCAGGTCGAGCCTTCCCTGGGATTGTTGCAACCGGCGGCACTTGGCCCTCATTTCTGAGATCGAGATACCCGGAGTGTCATCGATGTAGATCGGTGACTCGACCAGGGCAGCCAGGCCCGTGACCAGCTTGTTGTAGTCTTCTCGGCTCAGGAACCCGGTGCGCAGCTTGTGCGAATCCACCATGGCCTGCGAGCACAAAAGGCGCAGCAGCAGAGATTCTCGCGACATTTCCAGCGAGAACACCCCGACTACCTTGTTGTCGCGCACAGCGGCGTTCTCCGCGATGTTGATGGCGAACGCGGTCTTGCCCATCGAGGGACGCGCCGCAATGATGATCAAGTCAGACTTCTGCAGCCCGCTGGTCATGGCATCCAGCTCTTCAAAGTGCGTCTCCAACCCCGTGATGCGCTGGCCCTGCTCGTAGAGCTTGTCAATCGAGCCGAAAGACGCCTTGACGATTTCCGGGATTCCCATGAATCCCTGACCGATCCGCTTTTCCGCGACTTTGAAAATATCGGCTTCCGCGGCGTCCACGATCTCTTCCGCGGGCGCTTCCTGATCGTAAGCCTTCTGGATGGCATTGCTGGCTGCGTGAATCAATCCACGAAGCAACGCCTTGTCGCGGACTATGCGCACGTACTGGTCAATGTTCTTGACCCGTGGCAGGCCATCCGTCAGCGACGTTACGTAAGCGACGCCGCCTACTGCTTCAATCTCTTTATGCTGTCCGAGCTGTTCGGTAAGCGTTACGTAGTCGATCGGCCGTCCCGTTTCGGCCAGCTCCATCATCCGCAGGTAGATCCGGCGATGCGAGTCGAGCGAAAAGTCGTCTGCCTGCAGGAACTCGGCAGCCTGAGGGTACGCCTGGTTATCAAGCAGGATAGCGCCAAGGATCGCCCGTTCCGCTTCTGCGCTGGCGGGCAATCCGCGATCAAGACTGTAGTCGGTGGTGGCCATCTAAAAATTCACAAAACGCAGGGCTCGCCGCGACGCGCAAAGCCTCCTGGCGCGCGAACTCGACTTCGCACTCCGGTCAAAATACTGATCATTCTAGGCGAAAATGGGGAGAAGCGCACCAGGTTCTGGCAGTCGCAACTTTCCCCTCTCCGCTCAGGGTTGGCGGTTGATTATGGCGATCGCTTGCCTGCTTGAGTTGTTTCTCCGATTCAGGTTTTGCGGAATGCCGGGCTCCCGAAAAGCCCACTTTGGGCTTGTCTGGGTGATGCACCTGCCGGCCTGCCGCTTTTGCTCGCAAATAAACCCGGCTTGTACCAGCCATACAAGCCGGGCTTTGCGGGGTGTGATGGTCTCGCTCGTCGCGCGTTGCCGTCGCGACTTGTGATTGACGCGAGCTTCTCTCACGCTCAGGGCACTAAGGCCCTGAGATACGGTCTGGGCCGCACTGGCGGCGCCAGCCAACGCAGATTAAGCTCCAACACTGCTCGCCAGAGCCTGTTCCCGATTTCGCATGAAACCGGACGCAATCTCTGCGAAAACATCGCACACTTGAGTGTTAGAACTATCGCGCCTGGAGTGGACCGCAAACAAGTACCTGAAGCTACTTTGCGGTGGAAAAGCCTGTGGAGATCGAGGAAATCTGTGGAAACGGGTGGAAAAAGCGGAGCACTGGCACCAGAGTTGCACTAGTACTGCTGCGAATTCGTTCTTCAAAACAGCCGTCTGAGTTGTCCGGTTTCCCGGCAACCCCTCCACGCCTCCTCTGTTCCAATTTTGTTGGAGACGGAGGGACAAAAATGACACAGGAGAAATTCTGGAGCGGGTTTGCCGCAGGCGCGGCTGTTGGTGTGCTGGCCGGAATCGGAGGCGTACTGGCCCTCAAGCGCAGCTCTGAAGGCGCAGATACTCACGTGGTTCGGCTGGAGAAAAGCGTGAATATCGGGCGGCCCGTAAACGCAGTGTTTTCGGCGTGGCAAAATCTTGAGCGACTACCCCGATTCATCAGCTTCGTGAAACGAATTGAACGGTTCGGTACGCAATCGCGTTGGCTCGTGAACATTGATGGCCGTGACGTTGAGTGGGACGCACAGATCACCCAGGTGATTTCGAACCAGTCGATCGGATGGAAGTCGCTGAGCGGGCCTTATCACACCGGCCGCATCACCTTCGCTCCACTCGGCGACCAAACCGTGGTCCACGTAGTCATGAATTATGCTCCGCCACTGGGCGGCTTCAGCTCCATGTTGCCGATCGAGCAGCATCTGCAGCAATGGATTGAACGCGGATTGCGCGAGTTCAAGGCTGCTCTGGAGCGGGAAGCAGGCACGCGTGAACAACAGTCCGCCGAATGGGAACCCCTGCAGCGCACCGGCACTGAGGCAGCGGAACCCTGGAATTCATCCACTGGGCCGGTTGGAACCCCGGGAAAACGATCGGCACCCGGCACCGTGAGTTACACCCGTCCGCCCAAAGACAAGTACTGAACTTTGCCTAGCAATGGCCATGAAGAAGGTGGCGCGCAACTTGGCGCGCCATCTTTTCTGATATCGCTGACCGTCTACTTCTTCGGCTCCTCCTGAGGTTGGCCCAGCAGCTTGAACTCAACCTGGCGGGACTGTGAAGTCGTTTTCTGGTTCGCGGTAACAATCCGCGTGAGAGTTCCCGATAACACGTAGTATCCGTCCGTGTCTTTGGTCTTGGCTGGTCCGCGTTCGAATTTCCCTTTGAACTCAAACACTACTCCGTGCAGCGGACGGGTAGTAAACGTTACATCGTGTCCCGTAACGGCACCCTTGCTGAACCACTGGTCGAGAAATGCTCCGTGATCGCTTTCGGTATCACCCTGGCGTGAGATATATCCAGTCATGGCATCGCCCTGAAGGTCAATCTGAACGAACTCTCCTTCATGCAGAAAGCTGTACATGCCGGAGATATCCTCCGCCGGTGAGCTCTTCTGCTGCGGCTCCGGACTGTGTTGCGGCGTCAGCGATGTGCCAGGCTGCGCGGTTGCAGCCGCGAAAGTGCCTGTCAGGAAAACGAGTAGGAACACTGTCCTTAAGCTTGAATCAATCATGGCCAAATCAATGGGATAATGAATTCTACACTCCAGCTACTCGCCCTGATCTTCAATGCAGTTCCTTGAGATTATGCCGCCGCAAGAACCTTCCGGGGACACCCAGCGGGAACTGCGCCTGCTGATTGAACCCGAACCGTGGCTGCGTATCTTCCTCCGCAACCTTGGAGATCTGTTACGCAAGGCTCCGCCGCCGGTGTGGACCACAGCACGCCCGGCGCAATACTGGGAAGATGCTCTTGTCCATCGACCAGTGCCGTGGGCAAAAATCAGGCAGTCCTTCCTCGGGCATACGCTGGTGCTGCTGATTGTCTTATGGATCAATCTATGGTGGCTCGAACATCCTCGGCTCGTGCACGAAGAGATTCCACAGACCACGATTACGCATTATCAGCTCTCGGAGTATCTTCCAGCGATTACTCCGGCCCGCGAAAAGCCTGCTCCGCCGGTCAGGAAGCAGTCCCAAAGGCCGGATCCCGAATATGCTGCGCAAGAGATCATTTCGCTCCATATCGAACACAGCAGCAAGCAGCAGACGATCGTTCAACCCAGCCCCAACCTGATTCCTCAGGACGTACCTTTGCCCAACCTGATTGTGAGCAGCGCCATTCCAGGAGCGCCTGTTGTTTCCGGCCGCCAAGTGCAGAATCTGCCACTCGATGTTCCCCCGGCAGTGCCACCGCCATCGCAAATCGCAAACAGGAGCCAGATTACTTTTCCTGTCTCGCCGTTGCCGGAAGTCATTCCACCGGCAAGCTCTGTGGCATCAGAGCATAATCTTGCTGAATTGCCCGCCGAGCGCCCAAACGTTGTTCCGCCGTCACCGAGCATAGCCACTGCGCACCGAACGCCGGCTTTGCCGTTGACGGGTCCCATCGTTGTTGCACCCAGCCAGAGCATCGCGTTGCATCATCCGCAGCAGCTTTCGCTTCCAGCTCAGACGCCAGATATCGCTCCGCCCCCGACAAGCATCGCCGCGAATCATTCTATTGCGCAGGCCTTGCGCAACGATGCGCCACAAGTGATTCCGCCGGCCCAGGCCGCAGCGCGCCGCCATCTGGCTCGGGGTCTGCCGAATCTGGCGCCGCAGGTCGTGCCACCGGCTCAACTACCTGCAAGCCGAAATGTTCCCGAAGCGATTGCTGACGCTGCTCCCCAACTCGTTCCGCCATCACCGCCCGTGGCTGCCGGCATGAACCGGCCGCAGGAGCAGGCCATTGGACAACTGCTCGCTCTGAATGCCCGGCCTGCACCGCCAGCGCCGACGCTCACTGTCCCCGTGGGTAACCGCTCTGGTGAGTTCGCCGCCGGACCCAACGGGAAAACCGCAGCATCTGCCCGCCCGGAAACAGTTGCGGGCGACACGCCCTCCGATCCCAGCCACACTTCAGGGAATACTTCGGCCAGTCTTTTCGTTGGAGTCCCACCGACAAAGATCACCTCTGATGCCGTGGTAGCTGCTCCGCCAACGTCTCCTGTGTCTCACGCCTCTATCCCTGATATACCCAGCAGTGACCGCATCGACAACCAGATATTCGGGGCTCGAAGACGGTACTCGATCCGGTTAAGCATGCCGAACCTGAACTCTGCCGGCGGCAGCTGGACCATGCGCTTTGCCAAGCTGAACTCCAAACCCGGGCCAGAGGAAGAGATCAGCACGCCTGAGGCGGTGGTGAAAGTCGATCCCGTTTACCCGGCTTCCATGATTCGCGACCGCGTGGAAGGAACGGTGATTCTGTATGCAATCATCCGTTCCGACGGCAGCGTTGCCAGCGTTCGCATCCTCGAAGGCTTTGATTCGCGTCTCGATGACAACGCCCGAACCGCTCTCGAGCAATGGCGCTTCCGTCCTGGTACAAGAAATGGCGTTCCCATAGATGTTGAAGCAGTCGTGCGCGTGCCGTTTCGTGTGCCGAAGTCGACTTTCTAGTCAGGGCCTGATCTCAACCGTAGTTCCCACCGGCACGAGTTGCCAGATTTCCTCGATCTCCTCATTCGTAACTGCCACACAACCAAGCGTCCAGTCGTGCAATCGATGCGCAGCCCCGATCCCTTCCCAACCTGTAGGAAGGCCATGGATCATGATGTCTCCTCCGGGATTGAAGCCCAGGCGTCGTGCACGATCACGGTCTGCAGCATTCGGATAGGAGATGTGAAGTGAAAGGTGATAATGGCTGTGCGCGTTGCGCGAATCGATCCTATATTCGCCTTCCGGGGTCCTCTCATCGCCCTCGCGCTCCTTGGCTCCCACAGGCTTGCCGCCAAGCGCGACCTTATACGTCTTGATCACCTTGCCTGCACGCAGCAGTGTCATGGTACGAGTGGATTTCACAATCAAGATTCGATCGGCGATTGTCGGCGGCTCCGCGACTGAAGCCGACAACAGCACCACGCCGAGCACCAGAGCAAACCAGGACTTTCTCATTCCCATGCTGCACAAATTGTAAGCTGAAATGGGCGGAATTAGCGGGCCATGGCGGCTGCAGCAGTATGTTGGTAGGCTTCAATGGCTTCATAGATGCGTGGGTGAAGGCAAACTTCATAGTAGTTCTGCTCAGTGAGGCGTTTTAGCGAAAAGTCACGCGGGTCTACGTGGGCCACGCGCCCTTCCCTGACGATGATGCGATGGAAGATTCCCTGCGCCAGCGGCACCAGTCCTGTATAAACCCGCACAGTGCTGTTCCGCCAGATCATTGGTACCTGCAGATCAAAGCCCTGCAGGGAGATTTCGCTCTTCAACTTCTGGAACGCCGCCTGGCTTATGTGGACTCCGCTGATGTTGTAGCGCATCAGGAACTCATCAGGATTTCCGCCTGCATCGGCGTCTTCAATGGTCTTGAACGTGAATACGTTGAACAGCAGATCTCGTTTTTCCACCAGCTTCCGAACGCCCTTGTGGCATGACGAGAGCCGGTCGCTCTCATTGATGGCCTTGGAGATCATGATCTGTCTCGGTCCATCCATCAGGTACATGGGAGCGGAGTCCTGGTAAGAAATCCCGATGCCCAGTTCAAGCGTCGGCAGACCATCCGCCATGGAGCGCTCATTACACGCCCTCACTACTTCAATGATTTCTTTTGCCAGCACGCATGCCTGAGCTACACCCAGAGCAGGCTCGCCCTCACGCTCCAGCAGGGCAAGGATGATCGCATCGCCTTCAATGAACACCTTTCGCGCATCGTATTTCGGCAAAAGCTTGTTGATCGGGTCGTAGAAGTTCAGGCTGAAATACGAAGCCGGGTTCAGGCCCTTTTCGAACAAGGTCCTCGTCAGCGTGGTAGATTCCCGTATGTCCGCCTTGATCACCACATGGTGCACGATCTTGTCTTCCGCGGGCTTCTGCTCTTCCGGCAGCAGATATTCGTACAGCGTATTGTTGACCGCTGAGAGCTCGCGGAACTTTTCGCTCCCGAGCACATTCACTTTCTCCATCGCTGCCAGCACGCTTTCCATCCGGCGCAGGTCGCGATGGTAGCGGCAGAAATCGGCGAAATATCTTCCTGCCAGCTTGGCCCGTTCTGCAGGACGGGTGCTCTCCACCCGGCGTACCGCCGCATCCAGGTTCTCCGTGGAGATCTTGCCCTGCTCTTCCAGCAGCGCGTCCACGCGCTTGCGTTCCGCCTTGTTGATCAAGGCTGTTTTGAGCTGCTGGGGATTGATTGCCAGCGAGTATTGCGTGAGCAGCGGCACCACTTCGTAGGACGCCACTACGTGGTCCATCAATCCGGCTTCCTGGAGAATGTCCACCCATGCAGCAAGGATTGCCTTCTGGGCTTTCCCTTTTGCTGACGACTCGTCCGGTGCGCCCGCTGCCATGAACTCCTGAGCGTTCTCGGCAGCATTAAGCAGCCCGTCGAGCCGGGAATCTTCTGCGTCCACTACCAGTGCAAGCGCTTTGAGCAGGCCGGCAGCCACTTCGCGCATTCGTTCAAACCGGTCTGCGTCGCGCTCGTAATTGCCGAGCATCACATAGTGCTCCGCGTTCAGCAGGCTATCTTGCGCATCTTCACTGAACAGCAGCCGGTTCACAAAAAGTTCATACGCAGGAGAAGCCGCATCGCCCAGCAGCGACCGGCGCGTCTTGCCTAGAATCTCTTTCTCCGCATCGCGCAAAATATTGAACAGGTCCTGTCCCACCCGGCGCAGCACCGTGCGCTTGTTGATCTGGAAGCGTGCCAGCCGCTCGCGCACCTCCATCGCGTTATTCATGCCGGACTGCCTCGGCCCTTCATAGGTCTTCACACGCGCGCGGCAGCGCTCCAGCACCACACTGTATTGCGTCACCAGTTCAGCACGCAGGAATTTGAGGACCGCAAGCCGGAAAAGGAGATCAAGGGCCACTCCGCCTTGTGATTTAACCTGAGTCAGCGCGGCGACATGCAGATCGACAAAAATGCGCTTGAAATCATTAAACTCAAATGGCTTGGCTCCTTGCGCCTGACGTTCCCGGATACGCGCAGGAGTCCCCGCTCCAAGGCGGGCAGTTCGCGGTTCTTCGGCTGCCAGGTCTTCTACGCTTCCGTGCCGCGCCACCAGTTTTGCCAGGTGCAGCCGGCTGGCTTCCACGAACCGCGGGCTGAGGAAAACGTCATGCCGGACGTTATCAATCCCGGTCGCTAAACCTTCAATGGCCAGTGCCGGCTCGTAGCTGTTGAGGGTCAGCTCGCGAACGTGGTCAGAAGGGTTGCCGCGTTGAAGAAACGAAAATGCCATTGGGGCCTTGCCCGGACTCTTAGGGGAACTAGATTCTACCCCGGACAGGCCAATGTACCTACGTTACCTTCGGCACCTTTCCAGCCGTTTTGGGCTATCGGGACCCGCTGGCTTGAGAGCCGCCTTTGCGGGCTTTTTCAAACTCATCGCCCGCCTTCCAGCCGGCAAGCGAAGGCTGATCGGCAACTTCCCAGCCCATGGCAAGACCAACCTGCGCAATCTTCGCATCGGCCGTAAAGTCCATGTCTGGCTTGTATTCGTCTGCCGGCTGGTGATAGCGATGCGAAACGTAATCGCGTTCCTTCTCTTCTCCCCAGGCGAGATCATGCCCCTTGAACAGCGGTCCCTCATTCACGCTGAAAGCTGGCACTCCCACGCGCGCCAGGCTGAAATGGTCTGAGCGGTAATAATGCCCAGCCTCCGGATGGTCATCCGGCTGGATCTCCATTCCAAAGCCCTTGGCTACTGCCTCCACCGTGGAATACACATTGGTTCTCTCGGCCCCTGAGACGACCAGCTGCTGCGGCTCGCCAAAAGGTTGAATGTCATCGAAGTTCAGGTCCAGCGAGATGTTCTTAGCCGGAATCGGTGGGTGCTGGCCCAGATACTTCGAACCAAGCAGTCCCTGCTCTTCGGCCGTCACCGCGGCGAAAAGCACTGACCGCTTCGGCTTCACTTTGGATTCCGCATAGGTCCTCGCCAATTCCAGAAGAATTCCACAGCCTGTGGCATTGTCTGCGGCGCCGTTGTAGATATTGTCTCCCTGCTCATCAGCATGAATTCCTAAATGGTCGTAATGCGCCGTATAAAGGATGGCCTGGCTCTTCAGCTTCGCATCACTGCCTTCCACCTTGGCCACCACATTGCGCGACGCGAAAGACCGGACCTTGCTCACAAT
>DATAEJ010000155.1:0-5644 GCA_036258095.1 Candidatus Angelobacter sp.
TTCTTTAATCCGCTCACTCTCGCAGCGTTCCTCACGTGGTTCGGAGGGGCAGGATATCTAGCAGCGCGCCATCACTGGGTCATGCTCACCGGGCTTTCAGTGGCGACTGTGGCCGGTCTTTGTGGCGCAGGGATTGTCTTCCTGGTCGTGGGCAAGTTTTTGATGGAGAACAGCCGAGAAATGGACCAGGCCGACTACGAAATGGTAGGTGTGCTTGGGCGAATCTGCAGCCGCGTTCGTGAGAACGGAACCGGCGAAATCATCTACGAGCAGATGGGAGTACGGCGAGTGTGTGCCGCGCGGAGCGAACTGAATGAGCCGATTGAGAAAGGGACCGAAGTAGTCGTAACCCGCTTTGAGCGAGGCGTCGCATATGTGCGCCGCTGGGATGAACTGACGGACGAGCACGGAGCCGGAGCAAGTCCCAGTGAACAGATCAGGAATTAGGAATATCAGGAGAAAAGTATGCATTTCGATTATTCGTGGGTCGTTATCGTGGGGTTGGTTGTTGTAGGAACAATGGCCCTGGTGGCGATGGCAGCGCGTCTCTACCGCAAAGTCGGCCCTCATGAGGCCCTCATTGTTTACGGTATGGGGGGCAGGAAGGTTGTGACCGGAAGCGGCAAGGTAATTCTGCCCATGGTGCAGAGCTGCCGGAATCTGTCGCTGGAACTCATGTCGTTCGACGTTGCTCCGCAGCAGGACCTTTACACCAACCAGGGTGTCGCCGTTACGGTCGAGGCTGTGGCTCAGATCAAGGTGAAGTCTGATGAGACCTCGATCCTCACAGCTGCGGAGCAGTTCCTTACCAAGGCGCCGGATGAGCGTGAAGGCTTGATCCGGCTGGTGATGGAAGGTCACCTGCGCGGCATCATCGGCCAGTTGACGGTCGAGCAGATCGTGAAAGAACCAGAGATGGTCGCTGATCGCATGCGCTCAACCTGTGCGGATGACATGAGCAAGATGGGACTGGAAGTGATCTCGTTCACGATCAAGGAAGTTCGCGATAAGAACGAGTACATCGCGAACATGGGCCGGCCGGACGTAGCCCGCATCAAGCGCGATGCCGATGTCGCAGCGGCGGAGGCCGAGCGTGATATTGCGATCAAGCGGGCTGAAGCGCAGCGCGCATCGGCAATCGCCAAAGCCCAGGCTGACCAGGAGCGCGTGCTGGCGGAGACTCTCTCGCAGGCAAAACAGGCAGAGGCACAGCGTGATCTTGAGATCAAGAAAGCCAACTATGCAGAGTTGGTCAAGAAGCAACAGGCGCAGGCGGACAAAGCCTATGAGATCCAGGCCAATATCCAGCAACAGCTGGTAATTGCCGAGCAAGTCAAAGTGCAGCAAGTGGAGAAGGAACAACAGATCAAGGTCCAGGAAGCGGAAATCTCGCGGCACGAGAAAGAGTTGATTGCTACCGTGCTGAAGCAGGCTGAAGTGGAAAAGCAGCGCGTCCTCAATCTGGCTGAGGCTGAAAAGCAGCGCCTCATCGCTGAAGCTGAAGGCCGGGCCAATGCTACCCGCATGCAGGGTGAAGCCGAAGCCGACATCATCTTCAAGAAGGGCGAGGCCGAAGCCAAGGCCATGAACATCAAGGCTGAGGCTTACCAGGAGTACAACCAGGCCGCCGTTGTGGACAAACTGATCACCGGCCTGCCGGAGGTGGTGAAGGCGATGGCCCAACCGCTCTCCAACGTGGACAAGATCACCATTGTTTCAACAGGCAATGGCCATTCCGCCGGCGTCAGCAAGATCACCGGCGACATGGCGGAGATCGCGGCGCAAGTGCCCGCGTTGTTTGAGTCGCTCAGTGGAATGCAGATCCGTGATCTGCTCTCCAAGGTGCGGCTGATTGGTGACAAGGCCCCGAAACCCGGAGACGGCGACGACTCCGGCAAGGCCAAAGCAGCAAGCAAGTAGTTTGCGTCTGAGGCGAGGGACACGGGTCCCTCGCCGCTCCGCACAGGAGGCGGAGAAGCTATGAACAACATTTCCTTCGCCGGCGTAATCCTCGGGATAATTGCCGGAGTTGCGATTCCGTTGATCTCCAACACCCTGTTTTTCTGGCTGGCAGTAGGGCTTGCCCCTGTGATCGCGCTGGCGGGATCCATGGCGAAACAGGACAAGACTGATGATTTTAAGAGTAAGGTACATTCGGCGTAGCGGTCGATTGGCGGCTGCGCTCCTTATGTAGTTTGGAGGAATTATGGCGTTGATGGAACGAGTTGCAACATTAATTCGGGCGAACCTGAACGACCTGATCGACAAGGCCGAGCACCCGGAAAAAATGATCAAGCAGGTGATCCTGGACATGGAGAACCAGCTCCTTCAGGTGAAGACACAGGTGGCGATCGCGATTGCGGACCAGCACCTTCTGGAAAAGAAGCAGAACGAGAACGAAGAGAAGATCGCCGAATGGACGCGCAAGGCCGAACTCGCACTGGATAAGAAGCAGGAAGACCTGGCCCGCGCGGCGATTGAACGGTCACTGCAATACAAGCAGATGACTGAGAGCTTCACGCAGCAGGTGACAGACCAAAGGCTTCAGGTGGAGACGCTCAAGACGGCTTTGCATAAATTGCAGGCCAAACTGGAAGAGGCGCGCGCCAAGAGTGACATGCTGATTGCCGAGCATCGCCGCGCGCGCACGCTGGATAAGGCTGCCGACGCCCGTGTCCCGCTCGACGGCCGCGATCCGGGAGCCGCTTTCGACCGCATGAAGACCAAGGTTGCGCGACAGTCCGCAATTGGGCAGGCTAAGACGCAACTGCTCGACGAAAGCGCCAGCGTTGATGACCGTTTCGCTCAGCTTGAAAAAGAGGACGAGGTCAACCGCATTCTGAGTGAATTGAAAGCCAAGCGAGCATAGCGAGTTCGTTGGGAAAGAGCGTGCGCCGGGAAAAGGAGTCGGCTGTGACCGATGGTTATCCACATCAGGGAATTACGCTGCATCGCCTGCGAGTGGGAGGCGGAGCAGCCGGGTTCATATTCACCGCCGGCAGTGTACTCATTTTCCTGATTGGAATCCCGGCGTTCTGGGGATTTCTTGCTGTGGCGTTGCTGGCAGGAACGGCGGTTGCGGTGCTCCTGAGGAAACGCAAGCCGCTGAAAATCACTACGATTGGTGGCAGTTGACGGACGCAGTGAGTGACCCGTCCAGCTGGCACGACACGCATCTTATGTTCAGAGTGGAGTGGCTACATAGTTTCGAGAATGAAGATTTTTATTGCGCTTTGCCTCAGCTGCTTGATGACGGCAGGAAATCTTGCCGCGGGCCCGGCCTCCCCTCCGGAGAGGACGCTGTTTGACCTGATCAACCAGGAACGCCAGCGTGCCGGGCTCAATGCTCTTGGTTGGGACGATCAACTCGCGCAGGCTGCCTTGAGGCATTCCCAATTGCTGGCGAAGAACAAGACACTTTCGCACCGGTTTTCCGGAGAGCCTGAGTTACCGGCGCGCATCTCTGCCGCAGGAGCGCATTTCAGCTCAGTGGGAGAGAATGTGGCGTTCGCACCTGATATTCCACGGGCGCACGATGGCCTGATGCACTCGCCTCCGCATCGGGCCAACATTCTCAGTCCGGAGTTCAGCGCCGTGGGCATCGCGATTGTTCCGCGCGGCGACGAACTCTACATTACACAAGATTTCTCGCGCACTTTGCCAAGCTATACCGCCGCGCAGTTTGAGAAAGGCGTGATCGCCGGTTTCAATCGCGAACGCAGGTCACAAGGGTTAGCTGCGGTTGAGGGCCGTTCGGATCCCGCACTGGAGCAGGCTGCCTGCCGGGCGAAGCTCGATCCAAAAGCTGTTTTGAACCGCCTTCCAGACGCGAGCAGCGTGGCAGTTTTCACAGCAGATACGCCCAATGAACTACCCGCGACCATGAAGCAGACCGCCAGCGACGCCAGGGTCCGCCGGATTAGAGTGGGTACCTGCCTGCAAGCAGCGGATAACAAGGGATTCGCCAAATATTGGGTTGTGGCCGCGTTCTATAGAGCCAAAAACTAGCAGGAACTTTCTGCTGCTACTATCGTCTAAGTCTGCAGCAGAATTCCTGGCTTCGAATGCGACTCCTGATCATCTCACTCTGCTTGATCGCGACGTTGGCGACAGCTACCGCCGGAACCTCTCCGTCGCCAGCGGAACAACGATTACTGTTTCTGCTCAACCTTGAACGTGAACACAATAATGTTCCGCCGCTTGCATGGGATACGCACAACGCGGCTGCCGCTCAAGCGCATGCGGCAAACGTGCTGCAACACTCTGAATTGTCGCACCAGTATCCGGACGAGCCGGAACTCACAGTACGGCTGGGCACCGCCGGAGCACGGTTTGACGGTGCGGCTGAAAATCTGGCGCTTGATGACAATCTGGAAGACGCACATGCGGCCCTCATGTACTCGCCCGGACATCGGGCCAACATCCTGAACGGGCGCTATAACGCTGTTGGCATCAGCGTCGCGGAAAAAGGCAGAAAGCTGTACGTGGTTCAGGTTTTCTCACATCGACTGCCTGAGTATTCTGACGAACAGTTCCAGCAAGTTTTCGTCACAGCCGTGAATCAGGCGAGGCAAGGCCGCGGGCTGCGACTGCTCGCGGAGCACCAGGATCAATTTATGCATGGAACTGCGTGCTCCACAGACGGCATCGCCAGAAGGCTCCCTGTTCCCGAAGGCCAGAACACTTCTGTCGCTGCATTTACATCTTCGGATCCCACTTATGTGCCTGAAGGAATTCGGAAATACGTAGACGCCTCCTACGTGCACTGGATCAGCGTAGGCGCATGTTTTCGTCCCAATGCCCGATACGGTTATGGCAATTTCTGGGTGGTAGTCTCGTTCGGCAGCTGATCCCCTGAGGCGGCGATACAACTCCGTCTCCTCAGGGAAGATCAATTCCATTTACGCTGTTATCACCTGCTCTCGATTCAAACGAAAGGCCTCGTTCACGCTGATATCATTGGAAGCGGAGAGAAAGGTAACTGTGTTCGAGTTCCACGTTTCACGGTCAGCGCGCGATCGCTACCAGTTTGACGATTCTCTGTTCTCGCTGAGCGGGAATGTGGTGTTCGTCAACATGGCGGCCAGCCGCGAATTCGCCCACCGCATGAATCAGCACAGGCCGCCGGGCGTGGCCATCAACCCGGGCGCGCTGAATGCGATGGGGATGATCGATGAAGCGCTGCACGCGCTGATCGCGCAGTATCGCGAGCAGAATCCCGACGCCATGACTGAAGCGGTTGCGTGGTTCGCCGACCGCGTAGGCAGCGACAGCTTGGAACGGACTTTGCTCGCTTTTGCCGATCGGTTTCCTACGGTAGGTGTTTATCGCGGGAAGCTCACCGCTCGGGAATGGCTCGCCGGAACGACTCAGGGTGTCTCCAATCGAACCATTGCGCTGGAAGAGCTGTTGCTGCTTTGGCTCGCCAACGTGAATCCCGCATTCAAACCGTTCAAGGAGCTTTTTGACGACCACGAGCTGGCACACACCACCCACTATCAGCAGATCACCTCATCCTTCCACGTCTATTTTGCGCAACAGCCTGGGCTTGGTCCGGGCAACCAGAACTTGATCGACCTCCTGCGCGCGCCGGCGCTTGCGGCACCGGATTCGCTGGACGGACAGCTCGCGTTTATACGAAAAG
>DATAEJ010000156.1:0-6907 GCA_036258095.1 Candidatus Angelobacter sp.
GAACCCGCGTTCTGCCAGGCGGTCGAGCTCGGAGTCGGGGATGTCATCCAGAGTGGCCGGCCGGTTCAGCCGGCGAGACAGCTCCGTCAGCCAGACACGAGTGTTGATCTGGTAGAGCATGGGGTTAAGAGCTTGCTCATCGATTCTCTCAGGAGCAGGCTTGCCATGGCTTACAACGTGGAGTTCGGGCGTGAGTACGGGCATGAATTCCCCCTGATTCCTCGCGATGGACGTCCCACTGAGACTCACTCAAGTCGCGGGAACCTCGATGCTTCAACTATGAAATTGCACCCACCATGCGGACCAATTCAAAATGATGACATCTGCTGACCGCAGGAAGCCAGCAGTCACGTGAGTACTGCCGGATACAGTTGAATGGTGGTAAAAACCAATTAGCAATCAGCAATTGGCAGTTAGGCTTTGGCCGTAACCGTTTGACACGCGGTACTTGGTATTTCATCTTTGGTACTTCGTTCGTACCCAGACTCGACTCTCCAGCACCAAACTGGGGGGCCTGAGAAGCTCACAACAAGGAGGACAGACCGATGAGCGACGCATCCAGCACGCTTGGATTTGTGGTGATCGTCATGCTTTACGCGACGATTGGGTTCCTGGCGGCAGTGGGCACCATCGTTCTGGTGCGCAAGGTCCTGGCGCCCAAAGCCGAACAGATTTTTTATGCCATGTTCCTCATCGCGGTCGCTGCGTTCTACCTGGCCTTCACGGCGTACTTCACTACAGAAACGGCGTGGCGACTCGAAGGAGCATTCGTCGCCGTGTTCACCCTGATCGCGCTGGTGGGCACACGTGTGCCGATGGCCCTTGTCGTCGGATATCCTCTGCACGGCTTGTGGGACATGCTGCACGAACTTCACGCCCATGGAGTTCATTCCTTCTTCGAACCAAGCCAGCTCACCGCTATCCCGCTGGCCTATGGCTTCTTCTGCGCGGTCTTTGACCTCTCCGTGGCCGCGTATGCCTACACGCGACGCGAAGAGTGGAATGCCGCGTGGAAGGACGGCGCCCGAAGCAAAGCCGCGGTTTGATGATTGTGTTTAATTTGCCAATGTTCGGATACGCAATCAGACGTGCAGCTGCCTCTACCTGTCAGACGTTCTATCAATCCTGATCTTGCAGCCATTTTGAGCACCACGCACCTACTGCCTGCTCCGCTGAACAACCAGCCATTCAGTGGGCAGAGCCTGAATTTTTTGAACTCTTAGCTGCCCTCACATTTCTTCACCCTGAATCATCCAAGTGAGTAAAGGCAAGAAAACCTCCTAGTTTTCATTCGTGCGATGGTCATGCGCCAATTCATTCGTCGCCCGGCAAGGGAAAACTCGGCCCTCATCATGTCCGTATGCCGCTATTGCCAGGAACTAGTAGCTGCTGGCACTTCGGAAGACCAGCTGGCAATTATCGAACGCATGCACCGCTGTCCGGCTCTGCCATCGCAGTCTGACGTCACAAACGAACCGAGTGCGCCGTAATCTGCGCGATGCTCGACTTTTTCCCGATGCAAGCAATGCAAATCGCGGCCGTTATGCAATGCTGCACAGGGTTACAGCCCTCAGGCTGGAACTCAAAAATCGCTTGCCGTTCAACACCGTAGTGATCGCGGGGATCAGTTCGTCGTACGCATCCGACTTCACCACATACCCGGACGCGCCAATCTCCAGAGCCGATTCAGCGATGTCGGCAGACCAGGTTTGACTCACCATGAGAATCGTGGAGCCGCGAGAAACCTCACGGATCCGGCGGGTCGCCTCCATCCCATTTAAGCCAGGGAGTCCAAGGTCGAGCAGTACGAGTTCCGGCTGCAGTCTTAGCGCCTGCTGAACGCCTTCCATGCCATTAAAGGCGCGCCCCACAATCTTAAGTTCCGGCTGCGACCTTAAAACCACCGACACAATTCGATGCCAGGGCACGTAGTCATCAACCACAAGAACCCGAGCGGGTCTATCAATCTGGCACGCGTTCTGCCGGAGCATGTCGTGTTCTCTCGAATTACAGCCTTCAACCATAAATCGCGAGTTCCGTGCCGATTATCACAAACGGCAACTCAGTTTTTGAACCTAAACATAACCCCGCCAGTGGCGCGTTTTCACGCCGTGAATTCACTCTCCGCGCAGGCGTTTCCTGTGGGGAAAGCTTTGGCTGTCCGGCTCTCGCCGTCCGACATCCACAGGCAAACGGTTTGGGGCTTAAGAAAGCGTTCCTGCGTGGATCTCTTCCTTTCTTATCAACTACGGTTATTCGACTTCACGCATCCTAACCAATAAGTACGTTACTTAGCACTCCCGGCCTTAACACCCAGGTTGCCTAATGCAGTTCATTCGCCGGCCAGTAAAGGACAATTCAGTTTTGATCGTCTCCGTGTGTCGCCGCTGCCACGAGTTTGTGGCGGCGGGAACTTCGGAACAGTACCTCGCAATCGCCGAACGCATGCACCACTGCGTGGTCCGGCCGTCCGGAGCTGTGGCCAACGAGCCCAGCCCGCTGGAGCACTGACCTCGGGAGCATCCATGCATTTTGCCCGGCCCATCGACCGCTATCAGCGACTTCCGCTGCGGGCGTTGCACGTTCGTGGTTCGCCAAGCCAGCTGGAACGTCCATGAACAATCCCGTGCCCGAGCTGATCGTTCTCAAGTGGCTGAAGCTGCGTGTGGCCTGCACAGGCGCGTGCTCCGTGTGCAATGCCGTTCTCGACGTCTCCAACCATCCCGAAGAGTCCAGAACAGACGAGCTCTACCGCCGTTTTGTCTACCACATACAGCAGGCGCATCCTGAAGTTGTGCTACGGGCCAACGCTCCCGCAGCACATGACGATGGCGTTTCATGACGTTTGTAGATGTTTGCGCCGTCCGCATCTCAACCGTGCAGGCGCCTGAAATATCGCGACTCCATCAGCGGACTTCATCGCAATGTTCCGGGCGCTCATCACCTCTCGATAGGCCCACGCTAAATGAGGCGCCTGATCGCTGCTTTCCAGGCGCCATTTTTTCTGCGTGCTGAGTCTGTGCCTCCACTCGGCCAGCGTTCATCTGCGGCAAAATGGGTTTTGCTTTTCCGATTACCCGATGACCCGATCTATCTTGATCTGCGTTTATCAGCGTTCTTCTGCGGCAAAATGGTTTTGCCTTTCCGATTTCGGCGATTACGGCGATCTGTGTGAACCGTCTAGCCCTCCTCTACCCCCTCCCCTTTCATCAAGGTTCATCAACATCCATCAAGGCTTCATCAAGGCCTCATCAAGCCTGATCAACGTCCTCCATCAATATCCATCAAGACCCGTCTGCGCTCGTCCGTGTTCATCTGTGGCAAATGGTTTTGTCTTTCCGATTCCGGCGATTCCGGCGATTCCGGCGATCACGGCGATTCCGGCGATCTGTACTCCCCCCTCCCCCGTTCGTCCCAATTCGTCCCAGCCGCCCGGGGTCCCCGACAAGCCCGCCTTTGGCTTGTTGGGGTGGAACGTCGTCCCAAGGTGTCCCAACCTCGTCCCACTGAGACGTCCCAATCGATCCCAACGCCGTCCCAATCGTCCCAGCCTCTTGCCAATCTGTCCCAACCGGTTGAGCTCTGGTCTGGCTAATTCTCTAATCGCCAATTGCGAATTACTATTTGCTGACTTAGTAAACCTTAGAGGGGGCGCCCCCTATTTTTTTGCACTTTTGCTGAAAACAAATCAGTTAGCCAATTTCGACCCTTGGGTCACGCCGCGTTTTCCCTTGGGTCACGCCGCCGATCGCTTGGGTCACCCAAGGTTTCCGTTGGGTCACCCAAGCGTCTAACTTGCCTTCGAACTTTGCGCCAGGTTACCAAATCGCTAACAGCTCCACTGCGCTGCCTGGTATCGCGTTTGGGCTCGATTTCAAGCTAGCCGCTAGTAGCTAGTAGCTAATCCAAATTGTCAAAGAGCTGAGAGCGCGCAATCGTGCGCAATTCCCCTGAGGAAATCTCCCTACGTTACCATGTATTCGCCCAGCGAAGCAATAACAAAAAGCGTCATCTCTCGCTATCTAACGCGCCGCGGGAGTTCTGTTGTTCCGATTACGGCGATTCCGTGCGATTACGGCGATGTCGGCGACCCTTCTGCTGCTCCTGGTCCAAACTCCTGCAACCACCTACACCGCCCGGTCCCCCCGACAATCTTCGGAAAGGCAGACTTCTCTGGGTGGAAGCCCGGCCCGCCAGGAAGGGTGGAAGCGCGGCGGAAAGGCAGATTTCTTAGGGTGGAAGAGCGGCCCTTCAGGTGTAAAGTTCACAGACATTCTTCACAAACCGTTCCCAACAGATCCTTCACGGTTACCGGGCAGAAGTTTTGCAGCTCCAGGACCGATCCCCAGCAAAGGATCGGGACTGGAGCGGGTCTAATTCACAAACCAAGGTGCGGCGGTAGTAGACCAGGATTCGTTCGCCCATCCCCATCAAGCCGACCTCTCTACCCGCCAATGCCTTGCTGATGTAATAGCGGCGGCCATCCAGGCGAAGTTGACCGATGCTGTCCACCTCCTTGATTTCGCTTCCTTGGGCATATTCCCAACGTGCCGCTATCTCTTGGTACAGGCGGGTGCTTTTTTGCCAGAGCTGGTGAGGTGTCTTCATTTGCAGAGCTTCGTGCGGTCGGATGCAGTTGTATTCGTACCGAAACGCATCCAGCCATGGTTGTCTTCGATCCTCCGCTGGTACCCCACGCCGCAACAACGCGGCCGTTAAGCTGCGATGAAACCTCTCCACCTTTCCCTGGGTTTGCGGGTGCCGGCAGCCACTGAAGTAGAGCTCGATGTCACGTTCCATCAACCAAACCGTCAGCTGACTCCATCCCAGGCGTCCTTGCGTGTTGAACCAGGGCGTGCCGTGGTCCATCAGCATCTCCTCCGGCATGCCATTTTCGCGGAAAGCCCGCTCCAATACTGCCTGCACCGCCTGGCTTTGCGTCGTCCCTGTGTTCTCCAACGCCACCGCATAGCGGCTGTGGTCATCGAGCACGGATAAAGGACCAAGCGGCTGGTTCCATCCCTTCGGACCTTTAAAATCCATCTGCCAGAGCTGGTTGGGACGTTCTCGCTCAAAGCGCTGCGTGGCCTGCGCCCGCCGATCGCAATCCCGGACCAGATCGTAACGTAGAAGAATGCGATGGATGGTGCTCCCCGGCAGCTTGATGCCGTTCTCCTTTTGCAGCAGATCCCGGATTTTCCGCGCTCCCCAATCCGGCCTTTCTCGCCGCAACTCGACAATCCTTTGCTCTACCGCTTCGGCTGTGCGCCGCGGAATGTGATGAGGACGCCGACTACGTTCCTGCATCCCTCCAAGACCTTCCGCCTTGTACCGATTCCACCACGTGTATCCGGTGCGACAGGAAATCTGAAACTCCTCGCAGAGCTCTTTAAAAGTCTTCTCTCTACGACTGGCTGCTACCACGAACTCCATCCTCTGTTCTGGCACTTTAGTAGTTCTCCACGGCATCCTCGCCCTCTCACCGGAGCCGTTTTATACTCCAGCCCTCGCTCCGCTCGGTGCCGGAGTGTAAAGGATGTCCTGAGAACGCTCTGTGAAGGATGTCATGAGACCGTACACCTTCAGGGCCGCGTTGAGGACTTAAAACTTTGAGCGCTTTAGCGCTGGTTCCTTGGCCTCGTAGAAGTGCGCGCTCCCTGATCGATTACGTTTTCGCCTGGCGACGCTTATCCTGCAGAACAGGCTTCCGTGATCCTTTGCGGCCGTTGCGGCCTTTGCGGTGAGAACTTTCCCAAAATGGAACTGGTTAAGAAATTTTCATGATCGGGGACTTGCTGCAAAGCAGCCCGTTCATTTAGCCTCTGCATCCAGAGTTGCTCAACCGGCAGCTTCCGGCTTTCTTGCTGCTAGACATTTCACCCCCTTAAGAACCGTCCTCGTCTCGTGCGCGGACGCGGTTGAACCATTGCTTGATCGCAATCGGGAGCGCGAGACCCGTGTTTCGCGCCTTCCGCAGAAGTGATAACAAGCTGTCCACCAGGTTGTTCAAAGGACCGTTGAAATGAAGGTGCACTCGAGTCGCGGTATCGCCGTCATAGCCGTTTGTCTGCTTTTCGCATTCACATCTATTCCGAACGCTGGGGCTCAGTACACCACCGCCGCCGGTACTCCAACGTTCACCACGGCCCTTCCGGTTGATGGGTTTCACCAACGTTTCCAACGGCAATTTGCACCTAGAAATTCCGCTCGCATCCTTTCCCCAGCGCGGCAGCCTCAAGTACAACGCGCGACTCGTCTATGACAGTCTGATCTGGACCATCACCGGCAATGCCTGGCATCCGACCAACATCCCCGGTTCGCTCGGCGCAAACAGCGGCTGGCGGCTCATCACCGGTGGCGAGCCCGGAACGGTCACGTCAGTTCAGGGGAGCATCGCTTGTGACACTCCTCCGCCAATCAAGTTTAGGACCACTCACTCGAACTTCATATGGACCGCGCCCGATGGGACCTCTCATACGTTCCCGCTTTTCACTATGAAGGACACCACCATCGCCAGGAAGATACCCCTTCTGATGCCACATATGCCATGGACTCTTCTGGCTATTTCATGTCCGTGACCAACTACACTGCCGCCACGGTCTTCGCTCCAGACGGCACGCAGGTCTATCCCACCGTCATGGACACGAACGGCAACTTCTTCTCTAAGGACGGCGGCGGGAACATCATTGACACGCTCGGACGCACCCCCATCACCGTTGCCCAAAGCCCGAACACCATTACGCTCTCAATCCTGAACACCACGGGCACGCCCACCACTGTCATCATCACCACAACTCCGGTTTCAGCCAACACCAGCTTTGGCCAAACAGGAGTCGCGGAATGCACCGGGTGCACGGTTACCGGCATCCAGTCCATCGCCTTCCCTGCTGACGGAAGCAGCTACAAC
>DATAEJ010000157.1:0-12667 GCA_036258095.1 Candidatus Angelobacter sp.
GCATTCTCGGGATGTTTCGACTTCGCGCTAACCTCACGTTCGCTCGGCTCGCGCTCCGCTCAACATGACATGGGGGTGGGCCCTTTTACCGGAGACGGATCGCCGTCATCGCCGGGAACCGCGCGGAATCCCACCCCGGAAGCGCCGGATCGGGAAAAACAAAGTTTGCCGACCAGCATGGGCCAGAACTCCCTGAATCGGCATTTAAGGGTGCGAGCATTCTCGGGATGTTTCGACTTCGCGCTAACCTCACGTTCGCTCGGCTCGCGCTCCGCTCAACATGGCATGGGGGTGGGCCCTTTTACCGGAGACGGATCGCCGTCATCGCCGGGAATCGCGCGTAGTCCCACCCCAAAAAGCCAAAACCGGGCTTTCTGGGGGCGCCCGGTAATCGCCGTAATCGCCGTAATCGGGGAAAAAGTCCGCCGACCAGCATGGGCCAGAACTCCCTGAAATGGAATCGCCGTGATCGCCGGAATCGCGCGTAATCCCACCCCAAAAAGCCAAAACCGGGCTTTCTGGGGACCCCGGTAATCGCCGTAATCGGAAAAAGAAGCTCCTTTTCGCAAAGGGCGCAGAGGACGCCGCGGGAATCGGTTCATCGGGAGATCGGGTGACCGGGTGATCGGAAAACTCAAAGCCTTTTAATGAGTCGGCGATGGGACGGTTAAGCCGCGCAGAAAGCATGAAAATAGCTTGCGTGAGAGTTGCCGGCATTCAAGCGCAAGGTCCCTCCGTCCTACTCGCGCGCTGATGACAACGCGCGCTCGCATAACGGCCGTCGGGATGACGATTCGTTGGGGTGTAATCGCGTATTCAGAAGCTCTTTTCAGGGCAAAGCGCGCAGAGGACGCCGAGGGATCCGGCCAGCCGTTCATTGGATCATCGGCACATCTGGTGATCGGAAAAGGCAGAGCGGAGGGCACAATTCTGCGCAGGCAAAGAGTGCCCATTTGATTCCTTCACTCTATTCAGTCGCTCAGGGCAGGCGCTGCGCTCCACCAATACCGAGTATTTACTTTGCGGTCAACTTTTATTGAAGCGGGCTGTCAAGTGTCCCGGATTGGCCGGTTGCGAGTGGCCAAAATACACGGGCAGCACTGGCCTATTTCGCCCTTGCTTCGCAGCAAAGAACCGTACTATGCTGGCTTGATTTTCTCAGGAGAACACCGGTACCGGGCTGTTGGTTTGGTACCTGGTGAAACGATCTTTGACAATTTAGCTGCTAGCTTCTGGCTTCTAGCTTGGGTCCTTCGTGAGCCCCCGACGTTGGGACAGATTGGGAGGAGGTTGGGACCGATTGGGACGTCGCAATGGGACGAGCTTGGGACACATTGGGACGAGGTTGGGACGAATTGGGACGATGGCGGGGGTGGGGCAAGCGCCGCAATCGCCGTGATCGCGCGTAATCGCCGTAACCGAAAAACCCAAAACCACAGCTTTCCAGCCTTTGGCTCTTAGCCATTGCCCCTTGGCAAGACTAACCCCAACACAATTCACCGCAAAGGGAGCAGAGGACGCGGAGGGCGATGGGAATCGCCGTGATAGCTCGTGATCGCCGAAATCCCACCCCAGAAAACCAACACCAGGTTTTCCGGGGACCCCGGAATCGCACGAAATCGGTAGGGTTCCCTCGCTACGCTCGGGACAAGGCAGCTCAGGCCGCCCCGATCAGCCGTGATGCCGTCGGAAAGGCTCGCTGCCACACTGCTGTCAGCAGCACGAATTGCGGCAGGACGCGGGCGAAGCTGTCCACCGTGTCTTCAATCTCGCGCCACTGTGCCGGATCAACGTCTTTCAGCACGGCATGGTGGTCTTTCACCGGGAGCCCGGTGAGCAGGGCGCGGGCGCGGCGGTTCAGGTCTTCACGGGCCTCAATGAATGCGGGATCGGCCAGCAGCTTTTTGCTGTCGAGCCAGGCAGAAGCCAGGTACGCCGGATAGGGCGAGAGCACGCGATAGAGGCTCATTACGTTCTTTGCCCCGGTGGTCCGCTTGATGTCGGAGTAGATCAGCCAGACGCGAAGACCGGCTTCGCGCTCGTTGGGGATGTGGACTTCAACCATCTGGGAGAGGGCCGAAACTGTCCGCGATTGCGTGACCCGGCCCTTCTGGCCGCCGGAGTAGCCGCGCTGCATCAGCCGCGCGAAGAGGCTCATCTGCACGGCCGCGCGGGCGAACAGACCGATGATGCCGCCGATGACACGGATGTCGGCATTGGAAAACTTGTCTGATGCGAGGACCTGCGGCTGGTCAGAGAACGTCCACCCGCCGCTTACCGCGGTTGAGTGTGCGATCTCCTGAAAGGCCTGCACTGCGGCCTGGAACTCGCGCGAACTCGCCACCGGCGAAAGGTCCTTCCACATCAGCTTGAAATATTGCGGAGAGGAGGAGATCAGCTTGAACAGCGTGGGAACAAAGGGCAGATCAAGACAGTTGCGGACGTCGCCGTAAAGCCGGCGCAGTTCCGGCGGGACCTCGTGCTCCTCAAAAGCGCGGGTAAATGCCATGCAGGGCTGCCTCTCGGGTGTTGGACGCGGAAAGGCAGGTACTCAGTTGTATGAGAAACCAGCTACTAACCTCGAGCTGCCAGCTTGGGGCGAGTGGCACCTGGGACTTTAGCAACTTGGCCGTTGGCCGTTCGCAAAACTAACCCGAACCGATTCACCGCAAGGGACGCAGAGAGCGCAAAGGAAGGGAGATACCCGGATCATGGGAATGGCGGGCGTGGCACTACAATCGTCATCTTGAGCGGGGCGTGCCCCAACGAGCATGAAAATGCTTTTTTGTCGCTCTTCTCGTGTCGCTCCGCTGCGCTGCGCGACAGCCTTCGGCAACAAGGAAGAACTTTTTCGTCTGCTTACCCAGCGCTTATCCCTCAGCGCGCAACGCGCGCCTCGGGAACGCACTGGGCTAACTTATGTCGCGCCTACGGCGCTCGGGATTCGCAAGTCGCAGACCCTAGTGTCTCCCGGTTGCATTTGCGGGAGAGGACACGAGGGAACACACAGAGGTGAGAATGGGTCCTGCAAGGGGTGATAGAGGGAAGCAGAAATCGAGAGTGTGCCCAAGCATGCCCTGGAGGGCACACAACCACCCGCACGTTCACTGGTGGGCTAATCAGCATAACTAACCCACGAGCTTCACGAAATTACCAACTGCTCTCAGGCGCGATTGAAGTTCTGGTCCGGCTCGTCTTCCGCTCCGTGGCGCCGCAGGATGTTGGGCAGGTTTTGCGAAAACGCCGATCGCGGCATCACCACGTCGCAGCCGGCTTCCTGGGCTTTGATTTTCAGGTCGCCCATCACGTGCGAGACGAACCCGACGATGGAGGTCGGCTTCTTGAACTTGGAACGCATCTTGGCAATGATGGTCAGCGGCTTGATGCTGTTGCTGTTCAGGTCAACCACGATCAGTGACGGCTTGTCTTCGGGCTTCTCGCCGACTTTCTCGAGGATGTCCTTCTCTGTCTTGACGAACTCCACCTTCACGTTCAGTTTGCGCGAGACTTCCTGGATCTTGGCGAGGAAGAAAAGATCGTCAATGAACGCATAGATGCGAGTGGGAGCGTCTTCGCGGTGCTGCAACGGCTCCATGTTCGCCACCGGAGCTGCTCCGTTGCGGAAGCGGTCGCCCTGGGTCTGGTTGCCGTTCTGGTTGCGGTAGCTGTGGTCCATGGGACCGACGAAGGCTGAGGCTCCGCGGCCGCGCTGTCCGCGATTCCGGTTGTTGCTGCGGTTCTTGCCGCCGCCACCGCCATGGCGATGCTGGCCGCCGCCCTGGCCTTGTCCCTGGTTCTGGTTCTGCCCGCCAAAGTTGCGTTTGCGGCGCCGCTGCTTCCGGTGTCCCTGGCCTTGTCCCTGGTGGTGCTGCGGCTGGTTGGGTCCTTCATTCATGCTTTTTTACCTGTGAGTTCCTGGTGTAGTGCCGGAATCCAAGTGGTGGAAACCCTGTTTCGAACCTGTTTTCCCGGTTCTGGCTGGATCAACTCCGGCTTATTTGTTACGTGAAATCTTCGTTCAATCAGCGCGTTAGCGCGAGCGGGCTGCACCGGAACGGGCAGCAACCTGAAGACTTCGCGATGTTATCACGATCAAGGGCTCTCTTGCCTCAAGAAAATTTACACATTCCCGCTGGGTCCGCAGTCCCCTGGACTCAAAAGAACCTGGCTTTTAGGAATGGTGGGCGCTATAGGATTCGAACCTATGACTTCCACCGTGTGAAGATGGCACTCTACCGCTGAGTTAAGCGCCCACTGGGCCGTACTTGCCTGCTGCAGTGGGTGAATAACCATTCTATCAGATGCAGCATTCCCGCGTGCCGGTGCAGTTCTGTGCATAACCCGGCCATTTTCGAATTTCCAGACAATGAAATACACTTCTTGACGGGCCCAAAAGCTACCCCCAAAACCCGTGCAACTTTCTAAGAGTGCTAGGGTTTATCCGAGTGTGAGTAGCGTGGCCTTGAAATCGGGGTTGTTGATGCCCACGGTTGCCGGCGGGGCACGGGGAACTGCGGAAATGTCAGCGAGTTCGACGGTCTACGAGTCGCTCACCGATGCGGAGGTAATGCTCCGCGCCGGAGCCGACGACAATGCCGCCTACGATTACCTGGTCCACAAGTTCCACCGGCCCATTATCGCTTTCATGTACCGCATGTGCCACAACCAGGCGCTTGCGGAAGAGCTGGCCCAGGAAGTTTTCCTGCGCGTCTACCGGTCGCGCAAGAGTTACGCAGCAGACGCCAAGTTCTCGACGTGGCTTTACCGCATTGCCGGGAACCTGGCCATTAACCACGCTCGCGACCACAAAGTGGAGCGCAGCGGAAAAGTCGTCAGCCTGGATGAACCCGACGACGAAACCGGCACCACGCCGGACGTCGCCGATTCCACGCTGAACGCCGAACAAACGATTTTGCGTCAGGAACGGCTCGCCGCCATCAAGAAACATGTGATGGCTCTTCCCGAGAAGCAGCGCGCCGCCGTACTGATGCACAAGTACCAGGAAATGGATTACCGCGAGATCGCCGCGGCATTGAAACTCAGCGAATCCGCCACCAAGTCTCTGCTCTTCCGCGCTTATGAGGCGCTGCGAGAGCGGTTGAAGGACTATGTATGAACTGCAATGATGTTCGTGAAAATCTGATCGACGTATTGGCCGACGAGCAGGCTTCTCCGGCGGTGCTGGCCCACCTCCGTGATTGCAAGGTCTGCACTCAGCAGCTTGAGGGTCTGCGCAATACCATGGCATTGATGGACGAGTGGAAGGCCCCTGAGCCTTCCCCGTACTTCCTCACACGCCTGCAAGCGCACGTCCGCGAAGAGCAGCAGAAAGCTCCGCAGAAAGCCGCGATGTTTTCCTGGTTCCGCAGGCCGGTTCTTGCAGGATCACTCGCTGCCGCCTTGCTCATGGGTGCAGGTGTGTATCGGTTGGCCACTATCCAACCGTGGACTCCTCCAGCACCCGGCCCTGCGGTCTCTGACGTTGAGACCCTGGACAAAGACCACGATCTGCTGGTGAATAACAACAACGACCTGATCAACGAAATGGCAGGGCTGCCCTCTGACGATGCAGGGGACGACGAAGAGATCTAAATTATGACAGGGGCACAGAAGCGAATCGGCGGCTGGACAAGCGTGGGACTGGTTGCGGCGCTTACTGCCGCCGGCGCCGCCAGTCACGCCATTTCTCCATCACGTTACGTAAGCACCCACGGCGCGGCGGTGCTTCAGGCCGCTCCCGGTCCGCAGAAAACCGCGCAGCAGTCGCAGTCAAAGAAGAGCGGGAACGCTCAGAGCCACAAGATGGGTGAGTGGCTTTCCACTCACAAGGATCTTCCTCTCGACCAGCAGGAAAAAGCTCTTGAAAACGATCCTGCCTTTAAGCGTCTGCCTCCGGATCGTCAAGCAGCGCTGAAGGAACGCCTGCGCAAGTTCAACAATCTCACGCCGGAGCAGCGCGATCTTACGCTGCAGCGCATGAATTATTTCTCCAGCCTGAGCAAGGAGCAGCGCCAGACCGTTCGCGATGCCAACCAGAAACTGCAGGCTCTCCCGCCTGACCGCCGTGTCGCCATTCACAAGGCGTTGCGCCACCTCCGCCAGATGGATCCGCAACAGCGAGCGCAAACCATGCAGTCAGACCGGTTCAAGAGCACTTTTTCTGACCAGGAGCAGGGTATTTTGAAGGAACTGGCGGACATCAATCCGCCTCCACCCGTACAGAATTCTCAGCCGGGCCAGTCTCCAAAATAGTTTTCATCCAGGAAGCAAGAAAAAAGGGCGGCGCTGGGGCCGCCCTCGTGAGTCTTGCTGTAACTACGCTGCTTTGCCCTTCGCCAAAGTTTTCTCAACACCAATCGTGATTTTCTTCGGCTTGGCTTCCTCGCGCTTCATGAGCATGATCTTGAGGATGCCGTTGTTGAACTCGGCCTTGATGTTCTCCGGGTTCACGGTGTTCGGCAGCGTAAACGAACGCACGAACCGGCCATAGTTGCGCTCCACACGATGGAAGTTCTCCTTCTTCTCCTCTTTCTCCATCCTGCGCTCGCCGCTGAAGGTCAGTACGTTGTTCTCCAGCGTGATCTCCAGTTCCTTCTCGGTGATGCCGGGAAGCTCGGCTTCCAGCGTGATGAAGTGCTCATCTTCATACACGTCCACCGGAGGCACAAAGTTCGCCGTCATGAGCGGCTGCTCGAGTTTCGGAACCAGGTCACGGAACGTGGTTGGCTGATTGAACAATTGATTAAAACGATCCTGCAATGAAGTAAGTTCTGCAAACGGATCCCAACGAGTAATGTTCGTCATGGTAATCCTCCTTTCCTCAGATTCGAGGAGCGACCGTCCTTTTGAAAGAACGATGCGAGTAGAAGGCCGTCCGGGAGCTCTTGCCTCCGTTTCTGGCCTCTATTAAATGGATGAGTTGGGTAGTCGGATTGTTACTGTGCAAAACCGGGCGTCAAGTTACGCCGTCTTCCGGTCAGGGCTGCGCGGGTGTGCATCGTGTGTCTCTTTTTCAGAGCGCCGCACGTCTTCGGTTTGCGGATCAGCGTTGTTGAACATGCTGTCGGTATCCGCCTGAGCTCCAGCGACTGCCTCGCCCACTGACGGAACCAGATTACCCTCGGGCGTACTAGTGGTCTGCGCCACATTGGCATCGCCGGTGCGCTGGCTGTGATTGGCTTCAACTGGTGAATTGTCCGGCACTGCTTCGTTGTGCGGATTAGGACTGGCTTCGGTCATCCGGCCACCCTGACCCGGCGCTTGCGGCTGCTCTTCTGTGCGATTCAGGTTCTCTTTCCGTTCCGCCATGTTCGTCCTCCCTCTACTTCGGCCGTCGAAAGTAAGATGGCGAAACTTGCGAACGTGGATTGAGACTGGCTGCCGAAAAGGCCTACTTCGCCGGCTGCTTTTCCCGGCGACGCTTCACCCAGCCTTCTTTCACTGTCTGGTGAGCGCGGCCGAGTGCCAGCGAACCTTCAGGAACGTCTTCCGTAATGCTGGAGCCCGCGGCCACATACGCGCCCTTACCAACCCGCACCGGTGCCACCAGTGTGGAATCGCTGCCGATGAATGCGCCGTCTTCGATCTTTGTGACGTGTTTGTTCACGCCGTCATAGTTGCAGGTAATGGTTCCTGCTCCCACGTTCACCTCTTCTCCGATTTCAGCATCACCCAAATACGTGAGATGGTTGGCTTTCGATCCGCGGCCCAGCTTCGTCTTCTTGGTCTCGACGAAATTCCCAACATGCGCCCCGGCGCCGATATCACTTGCGGGCCGCAGATGTGAATACGGACCCAGCAAAGCTCCTGCCCCTACGTGCGACTGGTCAATCACACATCCGTGGCGCACCAGCACATTATCGCCGATGGTCGAGTCGCTGATTACCGAGTAGGAACGAACCCGGCAATCGGAACCGATACGCGTCTTCCCCAGGACCTGCACGAACGGCTCAAGGATCGTGTCCGCCCCGATTTCAACATCAGGGTCGATCACGCAGGTCTCCGGACGGTAGATGCTCACCCCATTCGCCATGAGCTCATTGCATTTACGCATCCGCAGCGACGCATCGAGCGCCGCCAGCTCCGCCAGCGTGTTCGCTCCCAGAACTTCCGCAAACTCACCTGTCTTGAGTGCAACAACCGGCAACTTCGCCTTCACCAGCAGTGCCGCCATGTCTGTCAGGTAAAACTCGTGATGAGCATTATCGGTCTTCAGCCGATCGATATTGGCGAACAGCGGCCGCGTGGCAAATGCATAGATACCGGAGTTAATCTCTCGTGTCTTCTGCTGCGCCTTGCTGAGCGCTTTCTGCTCCACGATTGCCTTCACCCGATCACTGCCCGCACTCGCCCGGATGATTCTCCCATAACCGAAGGGATCAGCAGGTTCGGCAGTGAGAATCGTCATCGCGGCCTTCTTCGCGATATGAAACTCCCGAACAGATGTGATGGTCTCTGTCCGGATCAGTGGAACATCGCCGGAAAGCACTAGAATGTTCTCATAGCCCATCACCTGCTCGCGTGCGCACATGATGGCGTGCCCTGTGCCGCGCTGCTCGGCCTGCAGCGCAACTTGCACGCCATAGCCCCTCACCGAGTCGCGTACCGCATCAGCCTGATGCCCAATGATGACGTGAATGTCCCCGGCAGGAACCACCTTGCGCGCGGCTTCAATCACATGCGCCAGCAGCGGTTTGCCAGCGATCGCATGCAGCACCTTGGCGCGCTTTGATTTCAGCCGGGTTCCCTTCCCGGCTGCCATGATCACGATCCCGAATTTCGTGTCGGCCATGCTTACCGCGCTCCTCGGTGGGCGCCCGCTGTCTCTTCTCGCGTGCACTGCGCGAGTCGCATCAGTTCCGCGCAAATCTGGCCCGTCGCGTGTCGCACCACTTCCTTCTCTTCAATGAAGTTCCCGGTGATGCATTGCAGACCCAAAGCCTCAACCGCCCCGGTGTCGCACACCACCGGCTCGGCTTTTTCCGCCGCGTAACGTTCCAGCGTCTCCGCCGATACCGGCTCGGAGTTCACCAGCGCGTAGTTGAAAAGCCCGTGCGTTGAATGCGCGTAGATGGCCATTATGTGGTCGGAGGCCGTCATGTGCAGGCTTTCGTTCGCCTCAGTCATGAGGTTACAGATGAAAACTTTCATCGCCGACGAACGCATGATGGCATCAGCAACGCCGCGCACCAGCAGGTTGGGAATGAGGCTGGTGAACAGCGAGCCCGGACCAATCGTGATGACATCGGCTTTCGCAATCGCCTCCAGCACCTGCGGCAGCGGCTCAGGATGCGCCGGTCGCATCGTGAGCTCCACAATGCGCTTGTCTGTACTGTTGATCTTCGTCTCGCCCACCACGTGTGAGCCGTCATCCATCACGGCTTCCAGCTGCACATTCGCGGAAGTCGCCGGCAGAATATGACCGCGCGTGGCCAGAATCTCTGACGCCTGCTTCACTGCCACCGCGAAATCTCCGGTCATGGCCGTCAACGCGGCCAGAAACAGGTTGCCGAAGCTATGACCTTCAAGGTCGCCACCACCGGTAAAGCGGTACTGGAACAGCCGCGAAAGCAGGCTCTCATCCTGTGAAAGTGCGACAATGCAGTTGCGAACGTCGCCCGGTGGAAGCATGTTCAACTCGCGTCGCAAACGGCCGCTTGAACCGCCATCATCGCTCACTGTTACAACAGCGGTGAGGTCAGATATATACGGCCCGCTCGGCGCCTCATCAGAAGCAGTGAGGGTGTAGCGCTTCAAGCCTTTCAGGAGTGTTGAGAGCCCGGTGCCACCGCCGATGGCCACCACGCGTGTACCCTCGCTGGCACGCGCTCTGCCCGGCTCTGTATTCGGCGACATTATTCGATTGACTCTTCTCAGTGTCTGCCGGGAGGCAGGTCGCCCGGTTCCGGATACAGCAGTTCCGTGAACCGTGGATCGTCGGCCATGTTCTGGAAATCAGAATCGTTCCGCGCCTGAAAACGGTTGTGCGGATTCATGCGGATGGATTCACTCAGGTTCTTGAGCGAACTTTCAATCTGTCCGGTGAGGCAGTCCACCACTGCCAGGCCATAAAACGCGAAGTCAGCCTTTGGGCTCTGTCCCAGGATCTTCTCCATCTGGGTGCGCGCCTGGTCATACTGCCCCGCGTTCAGCAGAGAAACGGCATAATCGAAGCGCTCTTCCGGCGTCTTGAAAGTCGCTGAGCCTTCATTGAGCTGCTGGTTGCAGGTGTTAAGGTGAACCCGCGCGCGATCGCCGAGTTCTGAAGGACCCGATGACAGAACCTTCTCTAACAGCCCTTTGGCTCGCTCAAACTTGCGCTCTTGCATCGCCTTGAGTCCAGCCTCGTAATTTTGCACAGCCTGTGCAAAACCCGGGTCATCTTTACGCGCTGGTTTCGGCTGAGCGGCCACTGTTTTCTTGGCAGACATCTTCTCTCTCGTCCTAAGGTGCCGTGTTTTGTTCGGCTTAGCGAGCGAACGTTTAACGCTTGCTGCCACCTTCTTCTTCATTCGCTTGCGTCCTTCCGGCCGTCACCGGAATAGCGGCAGAACAAGGCTGTGGAAATTATTGGTTCAGCTATCCCGAGGGCACTCGGGCCGCATTAGGGGTGCAGCCCTTTATACAGACCAATGTTAGCATGCGTCAACTGCACTGGAAACAGGGCAGAATTAGAGCACCGGCTCCGGATTCTGCAGGTCGATCTGCTTCCAATCCCCTCTGATAATGCCTTCCCGGATTTGCTTTACCGTCCAGCCCTTTTTCGTCATCTTCGCCGCATATAACGCTTCCGCGATGCAGGTCCCGCAGTTCCCGCCGTGTGTCCCTTCAAAGCAGGAATGCAAGCTGTTATGGCCGTGATTCCGGTCGCAATAGCAATAGCAGGGCAGTTGGTATAGCACCTTGCCGTACTTCGCGGCTGCCTTGTATCCCTCTTTCTGCGCCGCCACAGTCATACCATTTTCTGCGAGCTGTTGCTGGGTCAGGACCGGCGGTACTTTGTCGGTCTTTCCTGGCGCATGATCATTGAACGCTGGTACCGGATTCTGAGAAGCAGCGTACTGACCATGCGTGATGGAAACCGCAAAGACGAGCGCGAAAACCCCAGCTAGATATTTCATCACCCCCTATTCTACTCCAGAAAACCTGCTGGCCGGAGGCTTCACCGGCCAGGAATTCCACGTATAATGAAGCAGGAGAATAGGTTAGTGGACACCCCCGAGAGCGCCAGCGCGCCCGCCCCTGAACAGCCTTCTCAGTCAGAACGCGAGATGCAGAACCTGCGCGTCCTTAACACTTGGGCGCGTGACTTATTCTTCTCCGCCGTCGTCCTGTGCTTCCTGTTTCTGTTTTTGTATCAGCCGGTAAAAGTGGAAGGCGGGAGCATGGAGCCCGGCCTTGAGGATCAGGAGCGGATCTTCATCAACAAGCTGGTGTATCGAATCGAACGCATTGAGCCTGGGGACATCATCGTCTTTCGTTACCCGCGCGATCCCCGCAAGAGCTTTATCAAGCGCGTCATCGCGCTTCCCGGCGACCACGTGCGCATCTCCAATGGCAGGTTGTACGTGAACGGCGAACGCATTCTGGAACCGTACGTCCCCACCGAATATCAGGATTCACGCTCTTACCCTGAAATCGAAGTGCCGGAAGATAACTACTTTGTTCTTGGTGATCACCGCTCTATGTCCAATGACAGCCGCGAGTTCGGTTCGGTGCCTCGCAGCTTCATCTATGGCAAAGCCGTCTTCGGCTACTGGCCCATGGAAAAGCTCGGCGTCGTGCGGTAAAGAGCTGTCGGAATAAGAATGTCACATCCTCATTTGTGTTCAGCTATTAGTCAGTACTATGAGTTTGCAATCACGCTGTACTGATCAGAACTCTTCAGACTTGGTGACACCGCCGCCGGTGGTGCCTCGACGTCGTAGACATATCAGAGATGCATGGCTCACACTCGAGAAATGAAAGTTTACTCGGGGACTCAGTGAACGCGCACTCATGTGCAAAATTCCTGCATCGCTTCGTCACTCTCCCGAATCAATGTGACCGAGGGATTCTACGAATGTTCAAACAGCTGAAAGTAGCAGCCATCCGCACTTTTGCACGCAAGCGCCTGGGCAGGGACATTGCTCCTTTGCAGACACTCGCCAGCCATCCTGACGTTCTCATTCCATACGCAAATTTCAGCATGGCGCTGGAGAAGACGAATCTCGTCCCACACAAGCTCAAAGTGCTCGGTCAGATCAGGGCGGCCAAGCTGGTTGAATGCCCATTTTGAATTGACATCAATTCTGCCGCAGGTAAGGCGGCAGGCCTCAGCGATGAACAAATTCGCAACCTGAACTGGTACGCGGAAAGCAATCTCTTCGATGCCGACCAGAAACTCGTGCTCGAACTCGCCGACGCCGTCACGGCCACGCCTTCTCAGGTCACTGCCGATTTGCGTGAACGCCTGAAGCAGCGTTTTTCCACGCCGCAGCTTGTCGAACTCGGCGCGGCCATTGCCTGGGAGAACTACCGGGCGCGCTCGAACCGCGTGTTCGGCTTCGGCAGCGAAGGCTTCTACAAGTCGGAAAGCGAGAAGACCGTCAGCGAAGAGGCGCCCGTGAGCTAATTCGATTGCGCGAGCAGGCTCTTCACCAGCCCAAGCGCTTCTTCGCGAGAATGA